>JBAVHJ010000001.1:0-3981 GCA_049685715.1 Terriglobia bacterium
CGCGACGTGCATGTGCGGGAGCCGCGCATTGTTCCCACGCCTGCCCAGCGGGAGATCCGCACCGTCCGCCTGGGTATTCTGGGCGCCGGCCGGGTCACGGGGCTCTTTTTGCGGCTCCTTTCCGAGCGTCAGTCCCAACTCATTGAGGATTACCACCTGCGCCTCGAAGTGGCCGCCGTGGCCGATATCGATCCATCACGCACGCTCGACCCCAACCTGGGGCCGATCGAGTTGGGCTTTGATCCGGAAAAGCTGGTGCGGCGGGATGACATCGACGTCGTCATTGAGGCCACGCGGGGAAGCGACACACACGGCCTTCTGGAGATCGCTCTCCAGCGAAAGCGCTCCGTGGCGACGACCAACAAATCTCTGATCAAGCAGCACGGGCCGCACCTGGAGCAGTTTGCGCTGGCGCACGGGGTTCGCCTCGCCTACCACAACGCCATCGCCGCCGGCTGGCCCCTCATGTACGCGGTCGAGCGTCCGCTGGCCCACCTGCAAATCCAAACCATCCAGGCCGTCCTCTCATCGACCTGCAACGTGATTCTCGAGCAGATGGAGCAAGGGAGTTCGTTTGCGGTGGCCCTGGATCACGCCCGCAGCCTCGGAATCAACGAACCGGATCCGGAGCTTGACCTGTCGGGATGGGACACGGCGCAGAAGCTTTTAATCCTCTGCTCACGGGCTCAAGGACTCCGCTTCGGGGTGGAGGAACTCAGCGTCCGGGGGATCTACGATCTCGATCCCGCGCTGGTCGGTGATGCTCCTTCCCTCGGCTTGCGGATCAAGCTGGTGGGACTGTTCATGGTCAGTCCGGAATCTCCCATCGCCGGTGTCCTGCCCCTGGCTGTCCCCGCCGAGGGCCACTTGGGCAGCGTGCTTACCGAAAACAACGTTGTTGTGCTCGCCGGCGAAGAGACCGGTGAGATGGTTTACCTCGGCAAGGGGACCGGCCGATTGCCGGTCGCCGCCGCGCTGCTCAACGACGTTATCGGCTTGTACCACTCCAGCCATAGCTGGACGGGCCGATTCCCGCGCGCGGCCTTCCGCCTCCGGGCGCCGCGATTCGCCACTTTTCTCGCCCGCGAAAATGGAGCCACGGTGCTGACCGATAGGGAGAAGGAGGGCGCCGTTCCGGTGCTCGAATCACTGATCTGGCCGCACCAGAGGTAACATCCGACAGAAGAACTTCTTGAGAAGATCACATGAAGAAAAAATCCAAATTCCAATATCCAAAGTCCAAATAAGAACCAAAATCCAAAGTCCACCATTCCAAACGGGATCGTTTATTCACGTCTTTGCTGTGTTTGGAAACTGGAATTTGGATTTTATTTGGATTTTGTCCGCCGCAGGCGGATTGGAATTTGGACTTTGCTTCCCCCGGGTGGTGTTGAATTGCTTTTCGGCATCGGCATAGATATAATCCGAGTTCGCCGCATCGCGCAAAACCTCGTGCGTATCGGAGGCTTGAAGGAAGAGTTATTTACGTCCCGCGAGATTGCCTACTGTCAATCGAAAGGAAGCAGCTCGCAACATTTTGCTTCAAGGTTTGCCGCGAAGGAAGCCTTCCTCAAAGCCATGGGAACGGGCTATCGCGGCGGTTACCGCTTTGATGAGATCGAGATCATCAACGACAAGCTTGGAAAACCGAGAGCCGTGGTTCATGGGAAAGTAAAAAATTTCTGTCGTAAAAATCGTATCACCCGCATTCATATTTCGCTTTCCCATACCCAAGGTTTAGCCAAAGCCGTCGTCCTCCTCGAAAAATCTTCGCCTGCCTAGGAGGTCCATGTCCAATATAGGTTCCTACGATGAACGGCTGGGTAATTTTTCCTGGTCCATTTCCGAAAAAGAGCTTGGCTACAAGGCCGGCGACGTGATCAACATCGGGTGGTATTGCACGGACCGGGTCTGCCAAATGGGCAAGGCCTCCAAGCTTGCCCTTATCCATGAGGGGTTCAGCGGCGTGGAGAGGCGATACACCTACAATGACATTCGCCTGGCCTCAAACACCATCGGCGCATTTCTGCGAACCTTGGGCATCAAGAATGAGGATCGAGTTTGCCTGTTCATGGACAAGATCCCGGAGCTCTATATCGGGTTCCTGGCCATCTTGAAGATCGGGGCCATCGCCCAGCCCCTCTTTTCTGCCTTCGGCGACGAATCGCTCTTCGTGCGTTTGAGTGATGCCGGCACGACGGCCGTCATCACCCAGAAAAAACACGCCCCCAAATTAAAAAAGATCCTGGAACGATTGCCTCACCTCAAACATATCATCGTTGTCGATCATGATGGCAAGACGCCCTTGCGGGAGCGCGAGATTGCCTTCTCCCTGGAAGAGGCCAAACCGGTGGAGGACCTGGAGATTTTTCCGACCCGGGCCGAATCACCTTCTGTCTTTCACTACACGTCCGGCACAACCGGGCAGCCCAAGGGGGTCAAGCACGTTCACTATTCATTGATCTCCCAATACCTCACCGCCAAGTGGGTGCTCGACCTCCAGGAGAACGACATTTACTGGTGCACGGCCGATCCCGGATGGGTGACCGGCACTTCATATGGAATCATCGCCCCCTTCGCCCTGGGGGTCACCCAATGCGTTTTGGACGCCGGGTTCTCGGCAGAAACCTGGTACCGTTTCATTGAAAAATACAAGATCACGATGTGGTACTCGGCCCCCACGGCGATCCGATCACTGATGAAAGCGGGGGATGAGATTGTCAAAAAATTCGACCTTTCCTCTCTCCGCCATTTGGCCAGCGTCGGCGAACCGCTCAACTCGGAGGCCGTGGTATGGTCCCAGCGAGTCTTTGACAAGCCCTTCCTGGATACCTACTGGCAAACCGAAACGGGCTGCATTGTGATCAGCAATTATCCCGGCATGGAAGTCAGGCCCGGCTCGATGGGCAAACCCTTTCCCGGCATCACGGCCGCGATACTCAACCCCACCACCTACGAGCCCTATACCACGTTCAGGAAAATCGGCCTCGTCGCCCTCAGACCCGGCTGGCCCTCGATGATGAGGACCTACTGGAATAACGAGACGGCGTTCCAGGCAAAACAAAAAAACGGCTGGTACCTGACCGGCGACAGGGCGCGAATGGATGAGGATGGCTATTTCTGGTTTGTGGGAAGGGACGACGACGTGATCAACACCGGCGGCCACCTGGTGAGCCCGTTTGAAGTTGAATCAGCGCTCCTGGGCCACCCCGCCGTGGCCGAATCGGCAGTTGTCAGCAAGCCCGATCCCATCAATCTGGAAGTGGTCAAAGCCTTTGTGTCCCTGAAGCCGGGTTTTGAGCCGAGCAAGGACCTGGAACTGGAAATCATGAACTTCATTCGCAAAAAGCTTTCCCCCCTGGCCATGCCTCAGGAAATGACATTCTTCAAGACTCTGCCCAAGACCCGAAGTGGAAAGCTGGTCCGCCGGATCCTTCATGCCAAAGAATGGGGCGAAGAGATCGGCGATACCTCGAGCCTTGAAGACGAATGAGAACAGCATTGCCAACAAGACGGTCCAGGGTGCCGGGATGGAGGTTTTTTGTCTATTCCGAGATCGTTGGCATGGAGCGGGTTGACAGCCGAGAAGTGTCCGGGATGCCGCAAAGAGCGCGGCATCCCGGCTACCCAAGAATTTTTGAATCCCACAAGAGGAGCACATCACCATGGAAGACATGAAAGGCATTATTCTGGCTTATGTGATAAAGGAATACCTGGAGGATGATAGCGAGCCCATCAATTTCGACACCCCCCTTATTTCGGGGGGCATTGTTGACTCCTTTTCCATGGTCTCCTTGAAGCGCTTTCTGGAAAACAAGTACAACATTCAGATTCCGGATGACCAGGCCACTCCTGAGGCCTTCGATTCCGTGAACAAGATTACTTCTCTCGTTCAGGATTTCGTGCAGAAAAAAGGGTGATCGCGGGATCGGGTCCCGGCAACGGGCCTCAGATATGAAGCTTCCCCGGCTGGTTTCAAAG
>JBAVHJ010000002.1:0-2726 GCA_049685715.1 Terriglobia bacterium
TCCCTAACTTGCGCGCAATAGCTTCTGCAGTCGTACGACTGTCTCCGGTGAGCATGAGAATTTGAATGCCTTCGCGGTGGAGCGTTTTTATGGCCTCGAGTGTCGACGACTTGATGGGGTCCACGACTCCGAGCAGACCTGCGCAGCGGCCATCCACCGCAGCGAAGAGGAGCGTTTCGCCCTCTCGTCGGAGCGCTTCGGCTCGCTCGGCCAGGGAGCCCGCAGGGATGTTCAATTCTTCGAGAAACTGGCGACTGCCGAGAACGACCTCGTGATCATTGACTTTTCCTCTAACTCCTTTTCCGGTGAGGGACTTGAATTCTGAAGCGTTGTGGAGACCCAGCCGCCTCTGTTGAGCGCCGGCCACAATAGCTGCAGCCAGTGGATGTTCGCTCCCGCGTTCCAGGCTTGCTGCCGTTTGAAGCAATTCCGACTCGTTCCAGGGTGGCAGAGCCACCACGGAGGTCAGTACCGGCTTGCCTTCAGTGAGGGTGCCCGTCTTGTCCACCACAAGGGTGTTGACCTTCTCCATGACCTCCAGGGCTTCTGCGTTTTTGATCAGCACTCCTGCGGTGGCCCCGCGACCTGTTCCCACCATGATCGACATCGGGGTGGCCAGTCCAAGGGCGCAGGGACAGGCGATGATCAACACCGCCACGGCATTGACTAGTGCGTAGGCCATTCGAGGTTCAGGGCCGACGCGGCTCCAGATGATAAATGTGGCCACCGCGATCAACAGGACGGCAGGGACAAAGTAAGACGAAACAACGTCAGCCAACCGCTGGATGGGCGCGCGACTTCGCTGCGCTTCGCTGACCATGCGGACGATCTGAGCCAGCAGGGTATCGCTGCCCACCCGTTCTGCTCGCATGATCAGGCTCCCCGTCCCATTGACCGTTCCGCCCGTGACACGGTTCCCCGGGGTTTTTTCCACGGGAATGGGCTCCCCGGTCACCATGGATTCGTCGATGGAACTTAGGCCTTCGAGAACAATTCCATCCACGGGAACCTTTTCACCCGGCCGGAGCCGCAGTCGGTCGCCCGGTTTGACTTGATCCAATGGCAAATCGTGCTCGGAGCCATCTTCTGCAAAGACGCGCGCGGTCTTCGGTGCGAGGCCGAGGAGCGCCTTGATTGCACTACTGGTTTTACTGCGCGCCTTCAGTTCAAGCACCTGTCCCAGCAAGACCAGGGTCGTGATAGCCGCCGCCGCTTCAAAGTAAACGGCCACCTCACCATGGTGACCCCTGAATGAATTCGGGAAGATCTCGGGCGCGAGGGTCGCCACCAGGCTGTAGGCATAAGCAGTACCGGTACCTATGGCGATTAAGGTGAACATGTTCAGGCTGCGACTCACAAGAGAAGCCCAGGCGCGCGCGAAGAATGGCCACCCGCCCCACAAGACGACCGGTGTGGCCAAGACGAGTTGCGCCCAGGTTATCGGACGCGGCCCCATGATATGTTTCAACGGTTGCCCCGGGATCATGTCCGACATCGCTGCAAGCAGAGTGGGGACTGTCAACAAAAGGCTGATCCAGAACCTCCGCCTCATCTCCACAAGCTCCGGATTGACCTCCTCTTCCGCAGACACCGATCGGGGCTCCAGGGCCATACCACAAATGGGGCACGCGCCGGGTTCCGTCCGGACAACCTCCGGATGCATGGGGCACATATACTCCGTCCTTATTGTCGATGCGGAGACCACCCTCGGCTCCAACGCCATTCCGCACTTTGGACAGGCACCCGGACCTTCCTTTTTGATTTCCGGATCCATGGGACAGATGTATTCGCGGCCCGTAGCGGAGGGCACAGCCGGAGTCAACAATGAAGACTTACCTGTAACACGACCTTCGGCCGATCCTTTCAAATACTTAAGAGGTTCCGAACGAAATTTCTCCAAGCAGCGGGAACTGCAAAAGTAGTACGTCTGGCCCTCATAAACATACGATCCGGCTGCGGTGCTGGGATTGACGTTCATTCCACAAATGGGATCTGTGGCGATTTCTCCAGTCGTTGAGGAGGGTGCAGGAATCCCGCTTGTATCAATCCCAACGAGTAACGGCCCGGCTCCGATCGAGGCAACTACATAATTTTCAGGAGAAGCATCAAATCGCTGTTTGCACCCGAGCGAACAAAAATAGTAATCCTTACCGTTGTAGATCGACTGTCCGGCCGCGTGCTGCTCGTCCACGGTCATATGGCAAATCACATCAATGGCCACTGGTTCTCTTCCCCTTGAATTCGATGTTTCCTTCCTATAATACTCTGCATTCTAAAGATTCTGATCGGTCAAATGAGACTCACAGATTGGCTGATCCCGGAAGAAGTGAGGCAATGAGTCCAGTGCCATTTCACGGTGTGTCATTGTCCTCCGGTACCTCCGATTGTGTGAAAGAGGCCTTGGCAAAAATGAAATTGGGTGCGTGTTTTTTCATACTGGTTCTTGTGCTTAATAGGGGAGAAGACCCCTCGAACCCGAATTTCTCCGGATCGCGGGCAATGGCGACAGTCGCCAGAACGGCCGGAACGTAATTGATGGTTTCATGGGGTAAGAGCTTCAACCGGCTCATCTGCCAGAAGTCCCGGATTCCAGTGCGGGAGATGATGGACTGAATGCGGCCTTCTCCGGCGTTGTAAGCCGCGAGCGCAAGATACCAGTCTCCAAAAGAGGCGTAAAGGTCTTCCAGGTACTCGGCGGCTGCTACGGTCGATTTGAGAGGGTCCGT
>JBAVHJ010000003.1:0-3039 GCA_049685715.1 Terriglobia bacterium
ATATGGATACGAGCGCGGTCGAACGGGTCCAGGGAGGGCTCTCCTCAATGACCTGGATCCCGGTCGATGCTCGCGGGGAACGTTGTATCTACATGTTCCCGAATGTCACCGCCACGGTGACTCCGGATCAGATCCGGAGCCGGTTTGCGCCTTACATCCGGCAGGCGAAACATTTCCACACGGAGGCTTCGCAACTGCCTCTGGCGCCCGTCCTGGAGGCGATCCGGATCGCCAAATCCGCGGGAGTCAAGGTGATCTTCGACCTCGATGTCGATCCTACCTATTTCGTCCAAGCCGGACTCGGCTCGGAAGACGATCTCAAAGAAGCCTTGCGATTGACCGATGTATTGAAGCCCTGCAAGGCGGCAGCCCGGGAACTCACCCGGCAGGACGATTATGAGAAGATGGCGGCTGGATTACTGGCGTTGGGCCCGGAAATAGTGGCCTTGACAATGGGAAGCGATGGTTGCCTTCTCGCCACGAAGCAGTCGAAGGTGCATCGGCCCTCGTTCAAAGTGAGGGTGATGGACACGACGGGTGCGGGGGACGCCTTCATGGGGGGACTCTCGTATGCGCTGCTCCAAGGTTGGCCGCTCGACCGGGTTGCCTCCTTTGCCAATGCCTGCGCGGCACTGTGTTGCACCCGGGTGGGCGCCCGCGCCATGTCCAACCTGCAGGAGGTGGAGAACCTTATTCAAGCCAATCGATGAGCCTGGATTCTTTAGTTTGATTCACGCATCGTGTGCTGACGGGTTGAATAAGTTGCAAGCGAACCGCAGGGCGCCCGAGGGCAGAGGGTGCCCGTGAAGAGATTTGAAGGGGCAGCACTGCGTACTGGAAAGGATTCCTTATGGCTGGGAGCCTTGATCACCCTGCAATGTTGAAGATTGCCATCGAAGAAGCATTCCAAGGGTTGTCTGAAGGCGGCATCCCCATTGGCGCTGCGCTGTTTGATGGGGAGGGACATCTGCTCGGGCGCGGGCACAATCGACGCGTCCAGGACGGAGATCCGTCGGTTCATGCGGAGACCGATGCCTTCAGGAAAGCGGGCCGGCAACGCAGCTACCGCGATAAGATCATGGTCACAACCCTGGCGCCGTGCTGGTATTGCAGCGGTTTGATTCGTCAATTCAAGATTGGCGCGGTCGTAGTGGGAGAGTCGGTTAATTTTTCAGGAGGGGTGGAGTGGTTGCGGCAGAACGGGGTCAGGGTCAGCGATCTCAACTCCAGGGAGTGTATCCAAATGCTTGCCGATTACATCGCAAGGCAGCCGGAGGTTTGGAACGAAGACATTGGTGAGGAGTGAGGGGGGAACAACCCCACCGCCACCAAGAACCTCAAGAGGTCGAGATGCTCAGAGTAAAATCCCGCAAGAAACACCGTCACCAGTGGGTGATTGATGCGTTGTGTGAACAGCCTTCTTTTCTTCAGAAGCGAATGTTTGGCAGTGAAGCCTGTTACCTTCATGGGCGCTTGGTCCTTGCACTGGCTTCGGGGGAAGTTGAACCCTGGAAGGGCCTCTTGGTCCCCACCGAG
Source organism: Terriglobia bacterium (assembly GCA_049685715.1). Lineage (GTDB taxonomy): Bacteria > Acidobacteriota > Terriglobia > JAIQFV01 > JAIQFV01 > JAIQFV01. The sequence goes on from JBAVHJ010000003.1 coordinate 1,537, forward strand.
AAGATCCATCATCGATCCTTGCGGGAAGAGTTCAAGGGCTTGCGAGTGCATTCGGTCTTGAAAAAATGGCTTTATTTGCCGGAGGCCTTTGACGAATTTGAGCAGACCGCCTCCTTATTAATCAAGAAAATTCTCATCAATGACGTGCGACTCGGCATAGAATCCGCGGGGGCTTCCCGACGATCCTTCTCGTCTCGAAGCCGGCCCCCTCTCCGGGACTGATCAAGTGGCCAATACAGCAGCACTCGCTCGCGCATGGAACGATGCCGGGTGGGATATCCCGGCAAAGACCGGGAAGCACGGAGCTTACTTTCCATCCGCTCCTGCCCAGGAGGAATAGCGCCATGAAGACCTTCTTGAGGTTTTTGGTATTAGTGATCACCCTGAACCTCGTTCGATATGTCGCCGGAATTCCAATTGAGTTCCCTCTGGTGACCAACAAAATGTTCGGCGTAATGGAGAGAAATGCCTCCTGTTTCAACATAAACTTCTCAACGCTGGATTGGGCGACGTCCTACTTTTACAATTTTGTAATGTGGTCAACAATTACGTGGGTTTTTCATTTACTCCACTCAGGGTTGCGTGGAAGCTTCATTGGGAAAAGTCTCAAGGTCTATGGGCTGATGTTTCTTTTTTTCGCCAGCGTGAGCGCCATTTACATGAATCACTACATCCATCCGAAAGCGTTCTATATCTACAATATCCTCGATGCGCTGATCATCTTTCCTCTTGTAGCGGTTGCCAACGGCCTGCTCTACCCTTTGTTGATGGCCCGGCGTAGGGAATCACGCCCCCCCGGTAACCCTTCCGGAATTCCCTGACCTCGTCTCAGGGCTTTGCCGAGAGCGGCAGACCCTCTTGTAAGAAAGAAGCCAAACGTTCCTGTTCCGACCGGGTCCAGATACAAATCACCCTGGCATCCTGAGGCGACAGTCTGACCTTCGGGTGGAGCAGCAGGTAGGAGCTTAGTGGCATCTCTCCGCTGGAAGCCTCTTTGCATATCTTATCGAGTTGCTGGGCGCTTCCCAGGGCGGGGCCATGGCGGTCGGCATGATTCCAATCCGAGAAATTCAAATGCTTTCGGCCATGATTGACGTGGTCGATGACGAACCAGGAAACGGAAACGGCATTGCTGTACCATGGCCATCGCGTCATATTGGAGTGGCAATCCTGACAAGCCCGGTGCAGGATTGATGAGACCTCACGAGGCGTTTGAACGTACGCCTCCATGGTCTTGGTCTCATCGATTGGAGGGTTGGTCTTTGCAGGTCGAATGAACTGGGAACCTGCAAGAAAAACGATGATTGTGATCCCCGCGCCCTTCAACAGTGCCTTCATGGGCTCATCTCCCTTCGGCAAGAACTCTGGTCGCGATTGGAGACGGGGCGGCGGCGGTGACTGTTAACAGATCTATGAACCACAGGCGACAAACATCTCGCTTTCGACAGTTTCAATCGAGTGTTGTCTGCAGTTCAGAGAGGGAGGAATCGCAAAGGGGTGAAG
>JBAVHJ010000004.1:0-8497 GCA_049685715.1 Terriglobia bacterium
CCTTTTTACTTTACAGTGCAGGGGCGACCACGAGCGGGGAAGGCGATGGCGGCACGCTCTCTGCGGGGCTGTTCGGGGCCGTGAATGTGGAGACCGCGGGCGCCGAATACTACCGTAGCCAGGTGACGGCGGCGGATCTGGCTCTCGCCACTACCGGAAAGAAGCCGGACGGACATCCCAAGATCAACTACAACGCCGTTTATCCCGCGGGGCATCCGCGCGCAGGTCTTCCAATCCTAAGAATGACGCAAGGCAATGAAATTATCAGTACCGATCTCAATGCCATCATCACAGGACCCAATGCCGGTCGGTTCCCGACTGGAACTTACCGAGTGAATGCTATCTACCCGGACCGCGATCAGCCATTTCGAGAGTTCACCGTAATCTTTCATGACGAGATCATCTCCCACCAAGCTTTTTTTGACGACTTCATCCTCGATCCGGTCCTGAGTAACACGCTGCATAGCGTCCGAGACGGCTTCGCAATCAACTACGGCTCTGCCGGAGTCGGCGCCGAAATTTTCGCCAATCGCAGAGGGCTTGGCCCGATGAAGGATTGCACCGAGTGCAAGTATGAAGAGTTTTTCCTGTCTTCCTGGGCGGTAGGGGATCCGGCGATGGTGGTCGATGTCCCCGCCAATGCCTCGGATCCGGGGGCAGGTCTTGTGGCCACGCAGGCTTTCTATCCAGACGACCCTTCCAACGTGCACCACAGCTACATCAACGATCACGTCAAGTTCCGGAACCTGCATGCTGGCCCCAAAGAGCACCACATTTTCCACTTGCACACTCACCAGTGGTTGCACACACCCGACAGCGACAACTCCTCGTATCTCGATAGTCAGGCTATCGGCCCCGGCCAGGGGTGGACCTACGAGATTGCTTATAACGGGAGCGGCAATCGCAACAAGGTTGTGGGCGATGCCATTTTTCACTGCCATTTCTACCCGCATTTCGCACAGGGCATGTGGGAGCTGTGGCGCAATCATGATGTATTTGAGGCGGGCACACAACTCGATACAACGGGCAGACCCGCCCCTGGTTCACGCGCCCTGCCCGATGGCGAAATCTCAGTGGGTACTCCCATCCCGGCAATCGTACCCATCCCGACCTTGGCCATGGCCCCTATGCCGGAAGCGACGGTCTCGATCAAGAATGGCCAGGCCGTGATCTCGGGATCAGGGAATCCAGGCTATCCGTTCTTCGCTGCAGCAGGCTATGACTCGAACGGCAATCTCGTAACGCCAGGCGCCGTGGCTGGCCATCGGCCGCCCCATCCCCCGCTCGACACTGAGTTCGATGGCGGCCTGCCCCGGCACATTATTGTCGGGGGAATTACCGAGCATGCCGAAACCTATCAGGACTTTCACAAGAAACTGTTGACAGCGAATGCTATTGCCGTACCGGAGGGCGGTTCGAAGTGGGAGAAGAAAGCCATGGCTTTTCATGAGGTACGCCTTCACCCAACTTTTAAGCCCGATGGAACCCCGGACAATTTCGTGACAAACGGCCTGCCACCCCAGCCCGGTGCCCCCTATGCCGATCCGTGCGTGGACGACGCTGGCAACGCGACTGGGGTAGCACGTACTTACAGGGCGGCTGCCATTCAACTCGACATCAAGTTTAACAAGGCAGGGTGGCACTTCCCGCAAGCGCGAATGCTCACTCTCTGGAGTGATGTGGCTTCGACCCGTTCAGGAATCAAGCCGCCCGAGCCTTTCTTTTTCCGCGCCAACACCAATGACTGCATCAGCTATTACCACACTAACCTCATTCCCAATGAGTACCAACAGGATGATTTTCAGATCCGGACCCCCACCGATGTGATCGGCCAGCACATTCACCTGGTGAAGTTTGATGTGACGGCATCTGATGGATCCGGGAATGGCTTTAATTATGAAGACGGCACTTTCAGCCCGGACGAGGTCATTGAGCGCATCAATGCCATCAATGCGACAGGTGGGATGGGGACCGCCGGAGGGGGCGCTGTAAAGACCGTGCTCAGCCCCAAGCCACACCCCTATTTTGGGACGCTTGGCGCCCAGACCACGGTTCAGCGCTGGTATGCTGACAACACACTAAACAATGCGGGGGACGATCGCACCCTGCGCACGGTTTTCACGCACGACCACTTCGGACCCTCCACCCACCAGCAAGCCGGTCTCTATGCAGGGCTGGTTGTGGAGCCGCAGGGATCGAGCTGGCGCAATCCGGAAACAGGGGCAATGCTTGGAACAAACCCGATCGACGGAGGGCCCACGGGCTGGAGGGCGGACATCCTCACCCCCACCACCGCGAACAGCTACCGCGAGTTTATGTTCGAGTTTGCGGATTATCAGCTGGCCTACACGGCGGACGGGAAGCCTGTCAATCCTCCCAACCGAAACGAGGATCCGACCTTCGGGCTGGTACCCGCAGTGGGCTGCCCCGCTGCAACCGCTGTACCCCCTTGTCCGGAAGCCATCTCCGCGGCCGACGTCGGCACAATGGTCGTCAACTACCGCAACGAGCCCATCCCGCTGCGCGTCCGCGATCCATTCATGAACACCCAGGCCGCAGGAGCGGCCGGAGATCTCTCGCAAGTGTTTTCCTCCAAGATCACCCGTGTGGATCAGCTCATGAATGTACAGCCTGCCTTTTATCCGCCACTGACCGGCGGCGTGCTACCGACCGATCCGTTCACCCCGCTGGTTCGTGTCTACGAGGAAGACAAGGTTCAGATCCGTGTCCTGGTGGGTGCCAACGAAGAGAGTCACAATTTCAGCATCGATGGAACCCGGTGGCTCTTCGAACCCTCTGACAAGAACTCCGGATTTCGTAATTCGCAGATGATGGGGATTTCAGAGCATTTCGAATTCGACACACACAGAATAGACGAGCCGGGCAACCGACCGTTCATCGATCACCTTTACAGGGCGGGGTCTGGCGCGGACGACCTGTGGAATGGCATGTGGGGCCTGATCCGGATTTATGACGGGAAAGCGGCACCGCAGTCTGATCTCCTCTTCATGCCCAATAACAAGTCCGGCCACACGGCGATCAACCCCACCCCCGCCGCACTCGACAAGTCGTGCCCCAAGAGCGCGCCCAAACGCCAGTACAGCGTGACGGCGGTCACTGCGCAACAAGCGCTGGGCGGCCCGCTGGTCTACAACCCGCGCGTCAACAACACAGGACAGCTGAGCGACCCGACTTCCATCCTTTTCGTCCGCACCCCCGACCTCGACACCACCGGCAGATTAAAACCTGGTGTTCCAATCGAACCTTTGATTCTGCGGGCGGCTGCAGGGGATTGCGTTGAGGTGACTTTGTCCAACAGCCTTCCCCCGACTCCCGCAACAGGCCTGAACCCCATGCTGGACGTAAACGGGTTCGATACCATGCCACCGATCGTCGACTTTTTTAACGCCAATCAAGTGAAGCCGTCGAACCAGGTGGGCCTTCACCCGCAACTCTTGGACTACTACATGACCACCGGCGATGATGGGACCGACGTCGGGATGAACACCCCGGGGATTGTCGCGCCAGGCGCCACGATTGTGTACAAATGGTACGCCGGCGACATTAAGGTAGCTGCCGACGGGACCCGCAACTTTACCCCCATGGAATTCGGTGCGACCAACCTCATGCCGTCCGACCCCATCAAGCACGCCAGCAAGGGTGCCATCGGCGCGCTGATCATCGAGCCACAAGGGTCAACCTGGCTGGAAGATGTCAACTCGCGGGCTTCGGCAACGGTGACTCCTAAAAAAGGGGCAGCCTTTCGCGATTTTGTCCTGCTTATTCAGGACGATATCAACCTCCGGTACAACGGCGGGACCGACCTGAATTCGACGGTTCAACTCCTGGCAGAAGCAGAAGACCCCGAAGACTCCGGCCACAAGGCGTTCAACTATCGCACCGAGCCGATGTGGAAACGCATGGGCTTCTTACCGGAAACCCAGTTGACGGACACTCGCACATTTGACTTTACCAATGTGCTCTCCAACTCCCAGGTAGGGGGCGATCCGGTGACCCCCATTTTTACCGCCACGGCAGGAATGCAAATACGATTCCACGTCCTCGAGCCCGGTGGCCATCCCCGCAACCATGTATTCCAGGTTCATGGCCATGGCTGGCAGGAGGAACCTTTCATCAACAAGTCCACGGACATTGGCGACAATCCGCTTTCGGAATACCTGGGGTCCCAGATGGGGATTGGGCCGAGCGATCACCACACGTTCGTCATCAGCAAGGCCGGCGGCAAGTTTGGCGTGAGGGGAGATTATCTCTTCCGCGACCAGCAGTCCTTCATGTTCGACGGGGGACTCTGGGGAATCTTGCGAGTGAAATAAATGCTCATAAGCTCAAAGTGAGCGCCCCTCCCGTGGCCCCCTCAGGAGTCTCACTGCTAGAGAGGAAATGGTATACGGAAACTTTCACAAAGGAAATACAAGTACAGAGGAGCTCAGATGAACAGACTCAGCTTGATCTTGAAGGCACTCATCTCAATCACCGTTTGTTTGTTCGTGTTCACACAACCGTTGTCGAGAACGAACGTTTACGCCGCGACCCTGCAGGCGGTTTCTCCCTTCCAAGTGACAGGGCTGATACAGCAGGCGACCCTGGATTCCGCCTGCCGGTCCGAAGTCACCTGTGGAGGAACCCTCTCGGTGAACGGCACCTTGATCACGGTTCCGAAGAATACGCTGCTTCAAATGCCAGCCTTTGCGTTGACCTGGCAGGAACTGTTCAAGCTGGCTCCTTCCTCAACGACTCCCGCCAGTCTCGGATGTGCTTCAACGGGGCTGCCTTGTTCCACGGGTCCCTATGGGCTGACTTCTGGACCCCTGGGTGCAGACCAAACCGGACTTGCGTTGAGCGACACTCCAACCCCTCTTGGCTCGTATGAGGTAACGGTTGTCGGCAACCGTGTGTTTGACGGGACCAATGACCGCTACCTCGCGGCGTTCATCTTCCTATCGCAACAATTGCTGAACGTTGGGCAGGGTTTTATCAACTATATTGATTATGCCAAAGGCGAGTTATGGGTCAGTTCATCCCCCCTCGGCAGCATCACACCCCAAATCAAGGCGCGCGTGCGGATCAATACGCCAAACGGGCGTTATGGCAAGGCTCAATCCGCTGACCAGCGTCTCACGTCCGATGAGGACAACCCGACCATTCATGCGCAGAGCGGCTATCCCATGTGCATCCCGCGATCTGACCCAGCAGTCAGCATCGATCCACTCTGTCCCCAGACGAACCGCCCGGTAGACCCCATCACAGGCGGCTATCAGACGATCTTCACCATTCCGGCGCCCATAGTGGACCCTGGAACGGGCGCCAATATTCAGATTCCCGATGCGACACAGCAGGCCCCCTTTGAGATCAACGATTACATCGATTACTCGGGCACTCTGTTCAAGGATACTGATCCACTCTGCGTGCCCAGCGCCTTGAATAACTTTTGCCAGTACGTCTCCGCGCACACAATCATCGCCAACCTTGGCATCTTTACTGCGCCAGGGTCCATGCCGGCATACCTCACCATCGAGGAGATGCTCCTGGGCATCGGCGGAAACCCCAACCCGCTGTTTCCACAGGAGGCGGTTGAGAAACTTCGCGTGACAGCTTTTTCGACGGATCCGACTCAGCTCGTTGACATCTATGCCATTGACGTCGATTCCTGCGGCCATCAGAGCGATCGGTTTTATGGATCGGCCGATCCCTTCGGCCCTCCCGTTGGAGGTAAAAAGGGCCGCGCTCGACTGAGGACCACAATTGGTAATTTCCTCCCGGCCACTCGAGAGATGCGAGTGGTCAGCCGCACGCTGACCGGCGGACAAGTGTCGGGCTCGGCGCTCGATACGCTGCTGACAACCGCCAAGCGGTATGCCAACGGTTTGATCGCTGGGCAATACCATGCGCCCAACTTTACTTTCGTCTATCCCGAAAACTTGATTATTGGAAGCCCGCCGGTGCCGCTGCCGTTTCAGGAGTTTCCGTTCCTGGTAAACGGGTCTGGGCCGTATTTTGGTGCGGGCTCGAATGCAAGCGCCACCTCGTTGGGTAACCTTTCACAACTAAATCCTTGGCCGGGACTGGTCTCTCCCAATCCTCCCTCGGGTTGCAGCTTAAACACCGTGATTACGGCGCCGGTCGCCAATGCCGGGCCGTCGCAGACAGTGAATTCCGGAGTGGTGGTGGTCCTCAACGGCACTGGGAGCTTTGACACAAACACTCCGCCACTCCCCCTCAACTACACCTGGTTGCAAAGTGGCGGGGCGGCCCTCCCTAACCCTCCGGGCCTCCAGGATCCCGGATTCCCGAAAGCGTTCTTTACGGCACCAGTCGTCACTGTGCCGACGGTGCTGACCTTCTCCCTTGCCGTTGACAACGGTTTTACCTCTTCAGCAATCTCAACGGTGAGCATTACGGTGCTACCGCCGGGAGCCCCGGTACTCACCATGAGTGCCGACCAGTTCGTCAACTCCGGCACGGGAGGCGTGAAGATCAGCGGCACAGCAATCGACCCGAACACGCCCTTATCGTTCCAGTGGACTCAGGTTTCCCCTGCGACTCCGCAACTCGCATTGACCGTGACGAATACCGCATCGTCATCAACAGCCACATTCACGGTGCCGGCTTTGTTGCCCTTCCAGCCACCTTTTACCTTTACCTTCCAGTTGAAGGTCACAGATGCGCTCGGTGTAAGTTCCACGGGAGTGACCAATGTGACGGTGAAGCCACCCCCCGATACCGTCGTTATCACAAGTGCAATTTGGCGGAGAGCAAAATCACGGCTGGATGTGACAGCGACCTCCAACGGCAGCTCAATCAATACCCCGAACACGGGGCAGCCGCAATTGACCCTGCATCTGGCAGGCAAACCAGACGTGGTCATGATCTATGTTTCGGCTACGAATGTATACACCGCAACGCTAACCACAACAGCTCCCACGAGTGTTACGGTCACATCGAGTTTTGGAGGTACTGCCACATTGAGTGTCACTACCAAGTGAATGTGAGCCAGTAGGGGGTCCAGTAGGGTATTACGATAGGTGAAGAACGAGGAGGACCCCCTGCTCTTCACCCGCTGAGGGTTAGATTGAGATCTTCCTTCCCTAGGTTCGCGGAAGGTGTTCCGGAGAAAAGTAAACATGAAAAACAAGGCCTACAACCATAGAGAAAAGAACCTTCGCTCCGTTCATCAGAGAAGGGGATTCGCACACTGCATGTTTGCCCTGGCGATGTTTCTTTTAATTTCAGGGCGCGGTATAGGGAACACCTTCGAGATTCCCGTGGTCCGCAACGACGCGACGGCGAAGGTGGGGCTGGCCCTGACCAACAGCGGCAGCTCGGCGGCAGACGTCCAACTGCGCGGCTATTCACGCGACCCCGGCAGTTCGGGCTCGGCGCACTTCTCGGTCACAGTGACTACATCCGTGACGATTCCTCCGCAGGCACAAGTTTCGAAATTTCTGAGCGAATACAATCCGGGCTTCGAAGGGTTCGTTGGAGGATGGGTCGAGGTCAGCTCCCCCAGTCCCGACGTCCATGCGATGTTTCTCAACACCCCCACGAATGTCCTCGCCTTTGCAGGCTCCTCGGATCCAACCTGCTCCTCCACGGAATTCACATTTCCGGAATCCAAGGTCGATCCCGTGGGGAATTTTGAATTCACGCTTATCAATGACAACCCCGTGCGGGCGAATGTTTCGCTTTCGTTTGTGGATACGGCGTTTTACCAGTTTGACAAGAGCATAACCCTGGAACCCCAGGAAGCCTTGGACACTACGGTGGCCGGGTTTTTTCCGAAGCTCGGAGATTTTCCGGGAGTTCCTTTGGGCAACGGTTATATGACGGTTCAATCCTCCCAGCCCTTGAGCGCCTTTCAGCAGATCTCGAATAGTCAGCTTCTGGTGGGCCAGACCCCTCCGGCAATGAACCACGGAGCGACCAAGCTTTTTATGCCGCAGTTTGTGGTGGGACCGGGCTGGTTTACGGAATTGAGCTTGGTCAATCCTTCTATTTTCCCTTTGGAGGTGACGGCAAGTCTGCTGGACGAGCAGGGAAACTTGGTGACCAGCGGCGTTCTGACAAATCCCCAACGGATTACCGTTCCGAATCAAGGTCAAGTGGTAGTGCAGGGTAAGACTTTGTTTGGCATTTCCGGGTCCGGCCTGGTGGTCGGGTCCTTGGAGATTACCTCCCCCGGAGGGCCAGTCATGGGATCTGCTGTAATTGGTGACAGCGCACAAAGTCGCTTCGCAACAGGGGTTCCGGTGGTAGGGCAAACCTATTCTGAGGCAGTGTTCGCCCAGGTGGCCTCCGGGGATGCGGGGGGCGTCGGGTACTGGACAGGCTTGGCCTTTCAGAACCCCAACTCGAGCGCGGCCACGATCCAGATCCAGGTGTATTCCCCGACAGGTAGTCTTACGGGGCAAGGTTCGGTGATTCTCGCGGCAGGAGGACGTGTCTCGAAACAACTGATTGAGCTGGTACCGGGTTTCTT
>JBAVHJ010000005.1:0-8416 GCA_049685715.1 Terriglobia bacterium
GGGAGAGCAGGTCGTCCAGTTCCACCTCGCCCAGCACGGACCGTAATGTGGTCTGCGCCAATTGCGACGTGGCGAAGAAATAGTCGCGCACCTCGACGATGGCTTTGCGTGGTTCGATCACCCGAAAATACACGACGGCATTCACTTTGACAGCGACGTTGTCACGGGTGATGACATCTTGCGCCGGCACTTCGTGCGTCTCGACACGTAAAGAGACACGCACCATGCGGTCGATTGGTTTGAAAACGAAAATCAGGCCAGGGCCTTTGGCCTGCTCCAACAGCCGCCCGAGCCGGAAAATGACACCCCGTTCGTATTCCGAAAGAATCTTGACGGAGCTCAGCAGGTAGAGCACGAGGATAATGATGACAATCGGGAAAAAACCAATACCGAAAGACGATCCCATAACTCCCCCTTCTTAAGAGAGCGTAAGTGTTGGCAATCCTTACAGTGCAGGTTTCACGCCGAGGGAACAAGGGTGAAGTGGGCGGACGGGTCTCGACAGCAGTTCTCCTGCTGTTCCCCTCATCCCCCATGCTACAGGCCGCGAAGATGGTTGTCTGTTCACTTAGGCACACCCCCGAATTCTGATCGGGCCATCGCGGCCGCGTCCTCGGGTGGCGTAAAAGGGTTTGGTGTTTGTGTTTCTGGACTGGGGGACAGGGTCAACTCAAGAACGGCTCTCTTTTGAAAAGAGTCTCCGCGCACCCTGTTGGAGGGCCCAAGGACGCCGTGTTATAGTCCGGTCCAAGTTTTTCCACATTCCCGGAGGTCCAATGAACCCGGCTAAACAGGCGACCAAAGTGGTCGTCGTTACGTCGGTGATGCTTTCGTTCATTTCTTTCTGGCGCGCTGCCGCCATTGTCCTCAACGATCTCGGCTCGTCGGCTTACTATGTCGGCGGCATTGCCGAGCAAGCGGTCGGACGTGCTGCCCCCTGGTTTATCCTTGGGGTCATGCTTTTCTCCTATGCCGTGCGGGCCGTCTATATCGAATCGTGCACAATGTTCACACGTGGCGGAGTCTACCGTGTCGTCAAAGAAGCGATGGGGGGTACCCTCGCCAAACTTTCGGTCTCGGCCTTGATGTTCGACTACATTCTGACGGGGCCGATCTCGGGCGTTTCGGCAGGGCAGTATATCGTCGGCCTCGTAGCGCAAACGGCCACCCATTTGGGATATGCCTGGACCCCTTCGAAAGCGAAGATAAACTTGTTGGCCGCCGGCCTCGCAATCCTGGTGACCCTCTACTTCTGGTGGCGCAACACGAAAGGCATCCACGAATCATCGGACGATGCGCTGAAGATCATGTATGTGACGACGGTCATGGTGGTGCTGCTGGTGGCATGGTGCGGGTTGACGATCTTGACGCACCCCGCAATGAAGCGCTTGCCGCCCGCGCCGCGGCCGGACCACCTCGCGTTCAATCACGATGCCGTGGGGTGGTTACCCAAAATCATGCCAAGTGCCCTGCAGCAACTGCCCATGGTAGCGCCCCCCGCCACGACGCCCGCGCCTGAGAGGGCGGAACCTGAACCGCTTGTCGGTCTCGTCCCCAACGCGGGCGCTCTTTTCGGCTTGATCGGGATCCTGATTGCCTTCGGGCACTCGTTTCTGGCGATGTCCGGGGAAGAATCCCTCGCCCAGGTCAACCGCGAGTTGGAGTACCCTAAGCACCAAAACCTGGTGCGCGCCGGATTTGTCATTTTCGTTTACTCACTGCTCTTCACCTCGCTGGTTTCGTTCTTTGCCTATGCCATCATCCCCGATCCTGTCCGGCCACAGTTTTTTGACAACCTGATCAGCGGCATTGCGTTGTACCTGGCCGGCCCGATGCCGCTAAAACTCCTTTTCCAGGCTTTCATCGTCATCGTTGGCTTTCTGATGTTATCGGGGGCTGTGAATACGGCCATCATCGGATCCAACGGCGTCCTCAATAGAGTTTCGGAAGACGGAGTGATGACCGATTGGTTTCGAGAACCTCATAGAAAGTACGGCACAACCCACCGCATGATTAACCTAATCGTGATCCTGCAGCTTGCAACGATCATCGGCTCCCGCGGTAACGTCTACATCCTGGGCGAGGCTTACGCGTTCGGTGTCATCTGGTCATTTGCCTTCAAGGGATTGGCAATGGTTGTCCTTCGCTTCAGAGACAAGTCGCCGCGCGAGTGGAAGGTTCCCTTCAATATCAATCTGGGCCGCAACGAGATTCCTATTGGGCTGGGGGTGATTGCAACGCTACTGTTCTCGGTCGCCGGAATAAACTTGATCACCAAAGAGGTGGCGACCATCAGTGGCGTGGCTTTCACACTGGTCTTTTTCCTCATTTTTGAGATCTCGGAGCGCATCAACAAACGGAAAGAGGGGGTGGCCGCCCACGTCGAAATGGATCAATTCCAGACACACGCGCAAGAGACCGTGTCAAACGAGAGCCTCGGCGTTCGCCCCGGAAACACGCTCTGTTTCGTTCGTGACTACCACACACTCGATCATGTCCGCAGAGCTCTGGAGCTGACCCACACGGGCAAAAGGGACCTGGTGGTGATGACCGTGAAGGTTCTAAAGGGACCCGACACCGGGTACAAGGGCATTGCTGAACACCGTCTTTTCACGAGCTTCAAGCAATTGCTGTTCACTCATGTGGTCGCGCTTGCAGAAAAGGAAGGCAAGCCCGTGCATCTGCTCGTCGTGCCATCCTCCAATGTTCTCGAAGCCATCGCCCTCACGGCAAAGCAACTCAATTCGGCCGAAGTCATCGTCGGGCCATCCGCGGTGCTGCCGCCCACAGGACAGGCGGAGCATTTCCGAAAAACGTGGGAGAAGCTGCGAGATCAACGCAAACATCAAGTCCTCTTCCGTGTCATCGACCCGGACGGAAACTTGCACGATTTTCCTATTGGAGCACCTTCGGCGAGATCTATAGGGAAGACAGCGCCAGGGCATCATTGAACCTGAATTCCGGAGTTGAATACCCAGCGAAAAAAGGGTCAGACCTGGAGATAGGACAGGGCCGGGCTGGTTCGGCGTCTTTTTCTTGCTTTCCTCGTGATGGAGTTCTAGACTTTTCCTTGGCCATCAACCTCCCCTGGCCGAGTTCCTTGTCACTGAATCGATTGATTACCGGGATACTAAGTACATCGAGCTTTGTGTCACGCCAATGAAAACCCACCGGCCGGTTCGATCGAAAGATGAATCCTCTTCCCTGAAAAAGCGCCGCAGGATTGCCCTTTGCGCAAACTGCGACACCGCTGAAATGCAGGATTGATCTGAATGGAGGCTACAATGAAGATTGCCGCGCTCATCCTGAGCCTGCTCCCGTTCCTTTCATTGAACGCCCAAGACTCAACTGCGCTCGTTGTACAGAACCTCAAGATCGACCCAAAAGAGGTCACTGTTGAGTTCGATGTTGTCAATCAGTCCACCAAACCGATACGCGCCTGGATGATGACGGTCACTACGAAGAAAAAGAAACCTCTGTTCGCGAACTCGGGCGAGATCGCCCCTCCCGGTGGTTTCTGGACCGCGAATCTTCTGACGACTTCGGAATCCTGCCGGGAGGAAAGTGCGGGTTCGTTGGCGCCGGGCCAATCCCGCCACTGCTCCGACCACGTGGAATTCGGCGAGCCCAAGACCACCCTTCTCGGCGCATCGGTCCGCTTCACTGCAGTCCTTTTTGAAGATGGAGTGTCGGAGGGCGATCTCAAGCGGATCGATTCCGCCATTCGGGAGAGGCAGACGCGCCTCCGCTCCGTCCGTTATTGGCAGGAGCGTTTCCAGGAGGCGCGCAAAGCGCCATCTCCAATGGATCAGTTGAAGGCATTCGAAAAGACGCTTTCCGGCGCCGATCCATCGATCCCGCAGGATTTGCTGTACGACAGGATCGCGATGAGCGAACGGAAAGGTCTCCAATTCCGGGTCTCGAATCTGATTCAGCAGGTGGGAACGCGAGGAGTCGATGCGGGCGGGATGATTCAGATGTTGGATGGAATGATCCAGCGGCAGGTCCGACAAGCAACTGAATCCAGCCGGGTTTTCCCACCCGGGGATATTCCGTACGGACCTCCCGACACGGTGGCTCCGGTCCAATCCATTGTCAACCGGACTTCCAATTTTCATCTCATGAAGACAGAGGAAAGGGACAAGCAGCTCCGCCTGGTCCTGCGCAATGACTATGACAAAGAGATCGTAGAATACGCCATCGGCCAAAAGGGCGAAGGGGCGATGGGCACCTGGAGCACCCGTGATTCACCCATCGGGCGGGGAATTGCTCCCGGCGAAGTCGTTGATTTCAATTTGGGACCGGTGCGGAATGAGGACCCTCCGATCGAAATCCTCTGCGTCATCTTCCGGGATGGCACCGGCGATGGGGATCCGGAGACGATTCAGGATTTGAACGAGGAGTGGGCCGGCCATTTGGCCGAGAGGATGAGGGTCCTTCCCTTGCTGCAAACCATTGCAGCGTTGCCGGAGAAGGACATGGGGGCTGCCATCGATCAGTTGATGGCGGACCTTCAGAAGCGCCCTTCAGAGGAAAACGCCTCCGGTCACTCCGCTCGCTTCGTCACGGGAATGCAACAAGAACGGCAAGAGCTCGTCCGGAACCTGCAGAGGGTACACGAGCAGAAAGATCCCCATTACAACACCGGGCTGACGCGTATCATCGAGGAGTACCAGGCGCGCACACAGCGTTGAGATTCTGGTGCCGTCGGGTGGCACGCCTCGAGGCCACGGCACGGCGGGACAGGAAAAGCTCCGGCCGGTAGAGGTTTACTTCGATTCATTCCGCGGTACACCCTTTTGTAAGACCTCGACGAGATGACGGCCTGTTTCCGGAATAGTGACTTTGTCACCCAACACAATTTGCTTTGCCGTGATCTTGCGACCGTAAACTCGTTCATTGGCGTCATTGTCGGGGCGAAGCGTGGAACCCTCAAGGGAAATACCGGCAAAGAGACCGCGCGAACGAGAGTAGCTCAAGATCTCCGCCCGCAAGTAGGCATCGGTGGCGGCTTGAGCATCACGCCCTTTGGGGCCTGCCACGGCGGAGATTTCTGCTCCCAATTTAACCTTGCTGTTGAGAATTGAACTCGCGCCTCTCTCATTCATGACCAAAAGGACAAGATCGGTCGATTGCCCGCCGAGCTGAAATCCAAAACTTCCACCCTCCAGGGCGTACATCGCCGGAGCGCCCCAGGATCCACGGAAATCCTTGCCCGTTCGGCACACCATCGCCCCGCGGCCATAGCTCCCGCCGATTCCGACCGCGACCTTAAGCACGGAGGGAATCACAATGACGCAATCCGTCTTCTCCAACAGCTCCTGAGGGATGTTGTCGGGGATGTTCAAAATTTCTCCCATCACGGCGCCGCAATTTTCCAAACGGTCTGTTTCCTTTTCGTTCTCCCCGGCACAGAGTGGAACTGCAACAAACATGAAGCAAAGAACAAGAGCCAAAGGACGAAACATCATTGACCTCCTCGATCAGAATTGTAGTCGTTCACGTTGAAACTTTCCTGAACCCTGGAGACGACATTAACAGCTATTGAGGATGATAAGACATGAGGACCCGAGTCGAGCACTCGAGACCGCACCCATGGGGCGATTCCTGCGGGTGCGCATACGCGTCGACCTAAGACCGGAGTAACGAGCGTCCATAATTCCCCCGGCGGAAGCCGGGGGATGATTCAGCTACAGCCTACAGCAGCGATCCCAATTTCATTGTCTCACCTCCCCCATCCCGCAAAGCGGGATGGGGGAGGTCTAGCCTATTTTTGGAGCCTGTGTTTGTGGGCTATACTTGAACTTTCCCCCAGCTTCCGCTGGGGGGATTCGACAAAACCGTCCCACTCCCCCTTTAAAATCAATCCTCTTTATGTTGACGCATATGCGCGTGTGCGGCATCACAATCATCTATCATCCTCTAGAGGACTCCAATCACGAAGGCCGTCTGTTGGACCCCCCTAATCGGTGATCCCTGCTATGACTTTTTCCTCGCCCCTGCGACCAGCAAGGCAACCCCGCCAACCAAAACCAGTCCTCCAAGTATGGGAGGGAGGGAAACGCGGTCATGCTTCTCCACCGTGGCATGGATCGGTCCGACATCCAGTACCTTTTCCTGATGGGTATAGTTGAAACCCTGGTAGGCAAGGGCCAGCACGCCCAGAATAACCAACAGAATCCCAATCAGAGTAATCGATTTCATGTTTTTCGTCTCCGTTGTTATCCGAGAACCCTTCGGCCTTGAATGATCCTGATCAACAATACAGCGACGGCCAGAAGCAACAGGATGTGGATTAATCCACCGAGGGTGTAGGAAGTGGCAAGTCCCAGAGCCCACAATATCACCAAAATCAGAAAGAGTGTCCAAAGCATATAGATCCTTTCTCACAGGAGATGTGAGCTTCGTTGGTTTGTGCTCCAACAACCACCATGCGCGCCCCTAATGAATAGAAGAGAACTCCGGAGTAGTGAAATGAAACAAATGAATTGATGACCGGAGTCCTCATATGAATGCGTTACCATTCCTTGTCTTCCTCCTCCCACATGAAGCACGTTACAGGCGATGAAGAAGGATGTCTGTTCACTTAGGAACACCTGCATATTAAAAAACCAAGCGGTACCCACAAATGTGAATTAGGCAAAGGATCGTCTTGCTTGGACCCTATGACTCCTCTTCCACAACCAAGAATCCTAACTCGATTCGGGCCGCCCCCTTTTCTGAACAGACATCGTGTTTTTTGCGATGTCTGCGTTGGAGGGGGGAACGGCCCATTTCGAAAGATCGGAAGGTCTTTCACCGAATGTGCGCCACCCGACCTGATCCATGTGCTGGTCGTGGTCAATTAGGAACAGACGACGGGAGTGTTTTAATGCGATCATGCTTTTGATCTCCTGATTCTTAACGAAAGGGGGCTCGAACAATGGACACAAACAAAGAGCCATGCCGGAAGAGCAAAGGCGATCTCGTTTGTGTCCCGGCCCCGGCAGGATACAACGAGCGCCCCCTCTAGGAGGGGCTCATGACGCAGAATATTGTAATGGGGTTCACGATGGCGTTCTGGATTCTGGGAGTCATTTCCCTGGTTCTGGCTACGTTGATCCACGAACAATTCATCAAATGCGTAAATCCAGGCTCCCATTCACTGCAACAGGAATCTATCGAGGGAATTCGATCCGGAGATTCGGGCAGTATCGTACGACTCTGGCCCAATCTTGATTCATTCAATGAAGGGCGCAGCGATGTCGCAGGGTGGTTCGGATTTAGTGCACGACTCCGTGCCGTAAGGCCTTTTTCTGAAACCGGGGCGCAGCGCGGATTGTTCGAAAGCCGACTCGAGTGTGATGCTGAGCCGGAGAGGATGCGTGTCATCAGAACTCAAAAAATGATCCTCGCTGACTTGAAGAACAAAGCAGCTTGGTCAGGTGACAAGATAACATCTCTGATGAGAGTTCGACCAGCAGTCCAGCCTGGTGCCGGCGCAGAAGTGATTGGGGTCGTCTGTTAACCGAGAGGAGTATCCCATGTCGAGGTTGCAACCGCGTCTGTTAATTGTCGACGACGAGCCGTCCATGCGGGAAGCCGTATCCGAAATCCTGGCATTGCAGGGTTACGAGGTTTTGACGGCGCGGGATGGCTTGGATGCATTAGATCGGCTGGTGCTGTTCCTGCCTGACGTGATCATATCGGATTTGATGATGCCCCGGATGTCGGGAATTGAATTCCTGGCAGTCGTCCGCAAACGTTTTCCCCAAGTTCCGGTGATTGCGACGAGCGGGGGGTTTATGGGGGACGAGTTGCCGCCCGGAGTCCTTGCAGACGCCTTTCTACCGAAAGGGGGATATACAGCCGACCAGTTGTGCGGAAAAATTACGGAACTCATGTCAGCGCCTCCAACGAGGCCGCCCTCGGGTTCAATCGGCGTTGCGCACCCGGCCTCTGGGGCGTGCCGATAAAAAACCAGGATCGGTCGTATTAGCAGTCCTGGACATCTCGACTCACGTGGATATGAAAACTTTGACGCACTTCCGTCTTGCTTCTTTAATATGGCTGCTCCTGATCCTTGTGGGGCTCCGACAGCCCGGATTCGCGCAACCATCGGACCCCCTGTCCCCTGCTCCGCTGAACGCCGGGCAGGTGGTACAAAACCTTGTCCGGATGAACCTCGAACGGGCTCAGGCGTTGCGTGCGTATCAGGGAACCCGAATCTACCGGCTTGAATATCACGGTTTTCCAGGCACCCGGAGTGCGGAGATGGTCGTGGATGTCAAGTACCAGTCACCCGGAACCAAAGAATTTACCATCCTCTCTGCAACCGGATCCAAGCTGATCATTGACAAGGTATTCAAGAAGCTCCTGCAGACCGAAAAGGAAGCGCTTGAAGCGGAAGGCCAAAAGCGCACGGCCCTCAACAGCG
>JBAVHJ010000006.1:0-13529 GCA_049685715.1 Terriglobia bacterium
GGTCCATGGATCGCTTCTTTAAAAATCCATTGGATCCCGAGAGCCGCGGAGATGCACTCGAATGGTTAACGCACTTGAAGGAGAACCATGATTACAGCAATGTCTTGTTATTGGACTCGAACGCTTCTGTTCGTTTGACAGTTGTCGGGGAGGGTGAGCGGCTCCATAATCAAGCTCAATTCCTCGCAACGCAGGCAATGTCCGGTAATGAAATCATCCTATCCGATCTAAAAGCTGATGATCCTCCGTTAAATATTCATATCGATATCTTCATCCCTTTGGTGCGCTCAAGCTCGGACCCCAGGCAACCACTCGGAGTTCTTCTCGTTCGCATTGACCCCCAACACAGCCTCTTTCCCTTCATCGAGCACTGGCCGACACCCAGTCCGACCTCAGAGACTTTTCTTGTCCGCCGTGAGGGTGACGACGTTTTGTTCCTGAACGAATTGCGTCACCGCAAGCATACTGCACTTGTCTTCCGTTTGCCGCTGAGCCATCGAGACCTCCCCGCATCAGCGGCCGTTCAGGGTCAGGAAGGGATCGTCGAAGGCATTGATTATCGCAATGTCCCAGTAATAGCCTATCTGAAACAGATACCTGATTCCCCGTGGGCCTTGGTCGCCAAGGTGGACATCGATGAGGTATATGCACCCGCCCGCGAACGCGCCAAGTTTGTATTGGTGGTCGTGCTCACCCTGATTCTCGGTGCTGGAATGGGGGTGGGCTTTCTCTGGCGAATGCAGCAGGCCGAATTTTATCGTCGACAGTTTGAAGCGGGACTGGAGCGCCAGGCCCTCACTAAGCACTTTGAGTACTTGACCAAGTATGCGAATGATATTCTCATTTTGGCAGATTCTGATGGGAACATAGTCGAGGTTAACGACCGGGCACTGAACGCCTTCGGGTATACGCGAGATGAAATCCTCGGAATGAATTTACGGGCCCTGCAATTACCCGAGGATCGGGCCGAGGTCGATGCCATTCTGAAGCAGTTGGACCAGCGAGATGGATTGGTTTTTGAGACGATAAAGAAACGCAAAGACGGAAGCACTTTCCCTGTGGAGACGAGTGCCCGCAGCTTTCGCATCAATGATAAACAGTTCTTCCAAGCCATTATCCGCGACATCACTGAGCGCCGGCGCGCCGAGCAGGCACTGACCCTCCTCTCCAGTGTTGTCGACCAGACTGCGGATGCCGTCATGATTACCAATAAGGACGGTTTGATTGAGTATGTGAATCCCTCGTTCGAGGATCTGGTCGGCTACACAAGGGAAGAAGCCCTGGGCCAAACGCCCCGAATCCTCAATTCGGGGAGGCACGACCGGAAGTTCTATGAAGACCTGTGGAAGACAATTCTATCGGGCAACGTCTACAGGGGCGTGATGACCAACAAGAAGAAGAATGGGAAATTGTACCACGAGGAGGAAACCATCACTCCCATTCGTGATGTGCACGAGAAAATCACGCACTTCGTTTCCACGGCTAGAGACATCACAGAACGAATCCGGACTCAAGAGAATCTTGCCCGGCGGCAGGACACGTTGCAGGCTGTCTACGAAATGGCCATAACTCCTGGCAGCTCCTTCCAAGCAATCTGTGACCAGGCTGTTTCGAATCTGTCCCGACTCCTGGGGCTCTCCCATGTCATGGTGCACCAATTAACCAGCGGGGAGGTCAGCGTGATCTCCACGATTACCGTCGGGGAGCTTTCGCATGAGGTAATAGACTTCCCCACCGCTTCTCTCTTGGCACCCGTTTTGGAAAGAGGAGTGACGTTCCAGTTTAAGAGCTCTTTGAGAGAACGGTTTCCTGGAAACGCCTATTTTGACAAGTATGACCTCGAGACCTTTGTCGCAGTACCCATCAAGGATAATGCCGGTGCCCCCGTCGGGTTGATCATTGGCATGGATTTTGAGGCGCGGAGCCTTTCTGAAAACGACATCCAGCTTATGGAAATCTTCGCGAGCTATATCGGTCAGGAGATGGAACGCGGGCATCTGCAGGCCCAGCTTCAAAAAGCGCACGAGATGAAGATACTGGGCCAGATGGCCTCAGGCGTTGCTCACGAGGTCCGCAATCCGCTCAACGCCATACTCTCCATCACGGAGGCGGTAAATCAGGAGCTTGAAGGCAATCCTGATTTTGAGATCCATCTCAGGCACATTCGCGAGCAGGTCAACCGCCTGTCTCAGTTAATGCAGGACCTGCTGGAACTGGGAAAACCTATACCGGCATCCAGTTTACAACCCGCGTCCATTCCGGAAATATGCACCGCCGGAGTTGATCTCTGGAAGCAATATCACCCCAGCGACAGTCACAGGATTAGCCTGACCATCAACGCAGAAGACCACGACCAGATGCAGGTCATTGCAAACAGTCCTAAGCTTTCACAAGTCTTTATCAACCTCCTGGATAATGCCTCTCAGCACAGTCCTATGGAAAGTGAAATACAGGTTGCCATAACAAGACTCAGTGGAAGCAATCTACGTGTTGCGATCACTGACCAGGGAGCGGGCATTGACCCGAAAAACCTGTCACGCCTTTCTGAACCCTTTTTCACTACGAGAAAGGGAGGAACGGGACTGGGTCTCAGCATTGTTAAGCACATCGTGGAATTGCACGGAGGTAATCTCTCGATTCGAAATAACATTCCAGCTCCCGGTTGTACCGTGGAGATTGATCTTCCCTCTGCTTAAACAAAGTGACTATGAAGACTGAAATCTTACTGGTTGATGACGATCCGGGAATTCGCTTTGGGTTCTCCAGGTTCCTTTCAAAGTCGGGATTTGCCATCCGGGAGGCCGCCTCTCTTGCTGAGGGGAGAGAGGCTCTTGCTTCACAACGGTTCGATGCCATCATCCTCGATATGAACCTCCCTGATGGGAACGGTCTCGATTGGATTGTTGAAATTAGAGAAAACTTTCCCGCTACCGCGATCATTGTGATTACTGGAGCCGGGGATATTCCCGTGGCTGTAGAGGCCATGCGGAAGGGAGCTGACAATTTCATTCCCAAACCGGTCGGCATGGAGGAACTGGTCGTCTTCCTGCAAAAGAGCTTGGAGGTGGGCCATCTCAGAAGGACCCAACTCACTTCGCAGCGCTTGTCGAAGAAAGAAGCGCCGTACTTCGGTGAGAGCGCTGTCATGAAGAAAGTCCTGGAGCTTGCCGGCCTTGCTTCAGAAATGAATTCCCCTGTTGTCTTGCTGGGCGAGACGGGGACCGGGAAGGGTGTCCTGGCTCGATGGATTCATAAGCAAAGTCCTTTGCGCACGGCTCCTTTTGTCGAAGTGGATTGCTCCAATCTGAAGGGAGACCTATTTGGGAGCGAGTTGTTTGGCCACGCTCGTGGCTCCTTTACTTCGGCTGTTCAGGACCGGCAGGGACTGGTCGAAGTGGCGGACGGAGGGACTCTTTTCCTGGATGAAATCGGTGACATAGATCTTAATTCTCAGACGCAGTTTCTGAAAGTCATCGAAGAAAAACAGTACCGAAGAGTTGGTGAGGTAAAGGTCCGCAGAAGCGAATTCCGATTGATCTGTGCGACTAACAGGGATCTGCGAGAAGAATCGCAACGTGGCGGCTTTCGAAAAGATCTCTATTTCCGGATCTACGTTTTTCCCATTCATATTCCACCTTTAAGGGAAAGAGTGGAGGATCTGCCGGGATTGGTGAACCACCTCCTTGAAGGATTGGGGGCTGCACCCATTGCGAATTCATCCAAAGTCATCCAATTCTTGGAGACATATCCCTGGCCAGGCAATATCCGGGAGCTTCGAAACGTGCTTGAAAGGGCCCTCTTCCTTGCCCGCGGGGGTGCCCTCTCTGTTGATCATTTTTCCGGATTGCTCTCACAGGCGGACGAGAGCATTTCGACCAGAGTGGACGCCGACCGGCGGACGCTGGAAGGTCCGGTTAAGGAACCTGAGAATCGATTTATCGATTCCCCAGATGACGCAATCATGGCTGAAGCGATCCTCGAGGCGCTCAGGGGATCGCCAGACGGATTAACTCGTAGCCAGATTTCAGCACTATTCGGTCATCACAAATCCACTTCCGATATCGGAAGAGCGCTAAAGATGCTGACTGAGAAGGAGCTGGCGTTTCAAAGTAGGGGGAAGACAGGTGGGCGACCCGTTGAGCGGTGGTTTGCCCCGCGCCCTGTTAATTAAGGGTAACGGGAGTGTTCTGATGACTTCCTGGACTTTCTTTGACTTAATTTGGGCAGAGTGATGAAGTAACCTTTTTTCGCAGATCGAGAGCTTTCATTCCATTGTTTCTCCATTAAAGTTTTCATTCTGACAAAATTTGTTCCCTTGCCGAGTTCCAGCCATCACAGGTCTTCCAGCCAGCGCTTCTCCTTCCTCTGACATCAAATAACTTGTTAATTATAAATACCATATAGAATTCATCCGTGGGGACGTCCCACGAATGGAAAGAATTCTATTTATATGAAAAATGGCCATAAATAATAACGAAATTCTATTTTGAAACATATTTCATGAAATGGCTAGCTTATTGCTCTATTTCTGAGTGGGTCGAGTCGAAGCGGGTCGGTATGGTTGTACAAAGTGAATATAAAATAATATTTGCTAGTATCTTACGAGAATCTTCTGGTCTGTTACCTACATAAGTGCATTCCACTTTATTAGCAGTCCAGAATGGGCCAAGACAATGGATAGATTAAGGCTCTTCGTTCAATCTCCGGTCGCACCATGGAAACCCGATGAGGTCGAATCCGACCAAAGTTTCCACCGAAATGAGAGAGCGGGCCAAGAACCTCCAATTTTACAGAATGAAGGTGCAAGCATCATGGCCAATGGAATTAAAACGATGGATGTAGGGGCCAAGCGGAAAACCCCCAAAATCTTGTTGGTAGATGATGAGCCTGGCATCCAGTTCGGATTCTCACGTTATCTTTCAAAAATGGGCTTTGTTGTCCGTGAATCGGGGTCTCTCGCGGATGCAGTGGACGCCCTCTCTAAAGAGTCTTTCGATGGAATTATCTTGGATGTAAATCTCCCCGACGGGAGTGGTCTTGATTGGATTGCGGGATTGAGGAGGAGGTATCCGGACATGACTATCGTCGTAATGACCGGTAGCGGTGATAGCGGACTCGCCATCGAATCCATCCTTCGTGGTGCAGACGATTTTCTGCGTAAACCAGTCAGTATGGAAGACTTAACTGTTTGTCTAAGGAGAAGCCTCCATAACGAGTTTTAACATCAATATACGTATACAAGCAAGCTCCGTAGAGATTGACGCTAACTTCTATGAACCAAACAGATGATATCTTAGTGCTATGATCAGTTAAATGTCCCCTCCTTGATTCCCGCCTTTATTTCGCTTAATTATCTTATTTCGCGTAAGAATGAGCTTGATAAAACAATAGACTTCTCCATCTCTCTTGAGTTTTGAGAGCGATTTTCCACCTAATCCTGGAAATCCCAGGTTCAAGAATGCTAATAGGAGGTGCCCTTCGATCCTATCAACTGGAGGTCCGGTTAGAATATTTCATGATGATGAGGTTCGCCTGTTCTCTCCTCATGAGAATCTTCTTCAGGGAGTTTTCATAGGAACGAGTAAAGTCGTGCCTTCACAAGGTATTACGGTCGTCTGAAACTCAAAGAAGACTGACCTGTCTTCCCCCAATTTCCCCATCTCTCACCATTGTTTGTGGTCTCACCTGTTATTGCGTCTGCCCTGGGTCAGATCCTGATTTCTATCCCACGGAGCTTTGCATTTTGTTCCCGAGCAGCATCCAGACTCCCATTCCCTAATTTCGCCTCATTTCAAAGAAATCCATTTGGCACATTTGTTGCTGGAGAGATTGTATACCCAGTTGGGGTCTCCCTTGCAGGAGAAAGAAACCGCCATTCTTCGAAATTGATGGAGGAGGCTCAGGCTAGTTGTTCTGGAGGGAAATGGACCGCAGGTCAGCGGCAAGAACATGGAGAGTCAGAAGTGCAATTGTGTCCTGGTGAGCGCGAATTAGTGTCCTTAGCCTTATTGTTTTCCGTAACGCCGCCCCCCGTGGTTCATGGAGAGGGCTTGAGCGTTGAATACACAGTCGGTAACCGAAACCCAATTGGCCGATGCCGAGACTGGTTTGACATCGATCAATGAGGTAACTTGGGAGGAATTCCGGCCGGTCTTCTCTGGATCACCTTCTGCTCTCTGCGATGTAGTACTTGGAGGAGAAACTCTTAAAGCTGACTCATAGACAACGCGTCCTTTATGTTAAGCCAGCTAATCTCCGACCTAACGGCCTTCTGGAGGAAGATCCCAAAAGAGGTGTTTGATGCCGAATGCAAGGCGAAGAGCCACTGCAATGTATGGAACACCGCTCACTTTGATAGGACCGGAATTGAAAGTAGGAGATAAGGCCCCTGAATTCACGGTTCGCGATCAAGATGGACAACCTTTTGGACTGAGCAACACTAGAGGGAGGATTCGGCTCATTAGTGTTATCCCTTCCCTCGACCTGCCAGTGTGTGATGCCCAAACTCGAAGGCTCAACTTGGAGGCTCTACAACGGGATCCCCAAGTCGAGATCATCACGATCAGCGGTGATTTGCCTTTCGCTCAAAGGCGTTGGTGCGAAGCGGCGCGGATCAATAGGATGAAAGTCGCGTCCGACTATTTTGATCATTCTTTTTCAAAAGCATACGGAACTTTGATCAAGGAACTCAGGCTTGCGAGTTGCGCGATTTTCATTATCGATGCTTACGACACCATTCGATATGTCGAGTATGTCCCCGAGGTCGGAGAGCAACCTGATTACGACAAGGCGCTTCTCGTACTTAAGTCACTTTCCGGGCCGTTCGGGAGAGCACTACGAATAGGATGCTCTTAAGTTGAAATTACCACCAAAGATCTCAAGCCAGAGGATCATGGTAAGAATACGAACAAAGAGGCTACTCTATTAGAACTAGGCCAAGTTGCGCCTGTGCCGCGGTGATCTCTCAGACTTATAGCCTGGATGGCAAAGCAAAAGAGGCATGAATTCTTTTTTCGTATCCCTTTGTAAGCGCTATTTAACATCCTAATTTGGAAATCAAGAATCATTACTGGCATTGTCAAGTTGGGGCGATCGGGCCAGCCTGTTCATTCTGCCATCAGAGTCGCTGACCACTTTATTACATGGAAATCGAGACTATGCCGCCCGGTCAATGTGTCTTTCATTTTTCCTATCGAACAAAAGGAGGAATCATCAATGAGAAAGTATAGACTAATGCAGTTAACAGTAATGGCAGCTCTCGCTCTTTGGGTCCTGGGGCTTGGCTCCGTGGCGCTGGCGAACGAACAGGTTGGCCAGACGGTTTTGCTCGGATCGAACATTCCGAAGTTCGTGGAGCCGGTGCCCACCTTTAACGGGAGACGAGCTGATGGCACCCATTTCGGGCGGGTTCTCACGCTCACCACGGAGGAGTTCCAGCAACAGATTCTCCCGGCTAGCTTTTACGAGGGGTTGCCGAGCTCGGTTATTTACAGGGACCCAGTTACCGGCAAAATTGTGGCAAGGATCAACCCTCGAAAGGGCACCTATGTTTGGGGCTACAAGGTCAATGATGGGAACAGGACCTTGGGTCCCTCTTATCCCGGCCCCACCATCGTGGCCCAGCGAGGTACCCCCACGAATGTGAAACTGGTCAACAACCTGGTTCCTTTTCCTGGCTTGCCCGGTCCCTTGCTCCAGAAATTCCTCACGGTGGATTTATCTTTTCACTGGGCCAACCCCCTGAATCTTTCGATGTCGATTCCGGGAACCGATCCGTCCACTGGTCTTGACTTAGGGAATCCTGCCTTCTATGGCGGCCCCCAGCCCATGACGGTGCACCTGCATGGGGCAGAGGTACCCTCGGCCTTTGACGGTGGCCCGGACACCTGGTTCACGCCGGGCAAAACCATTAAGGGACCCGGCTTTGTCTCGGACTTGTACACCTATCCCAACAACCAGGAAGCCACCACTTTGTGGTACCACGACCACGTACTGGGTGAGACGCGTCTGAATGTTTATTCTGGACTGGCGGCCTTTTACCTTCTCAGGGGTGATCCGGAGGCGGACGTCTGGCCGCCATTGCCCAGTGGGGACGAGGAGGTAGAACTGCTCATCCAAGACCGCCAGTTCGACAGCAACGGTCAGTTGTTCTTCCCGGACGGGAATCCTCCGGGCGCGGGTCTGAACGGCGATCCGGGCAACCCCACACTTCACGCCTACGCCATCCCGGAGTTCTTCGGGGATGTCATCGTGGTCAATGGCAAGAGCTGGCCGTATATGAACGTGGAACCCCGGCGCTATCGCTTCCACTTCCTGAACGGCAGCAATGCCAGGATGTATGCCCTGCAGTTGGCGGATAAGAAGGGCAATACGTCTGGGCCGACAGTGCCAACCATTTGGCAGATCGGCTCTGATGGGGGTCTGTTTGATAAGCCCGTGAAGATTGATGCCTTCACTCCCTTTTCTTTCGATCCCACTGGCGGTTTCTCGGGTTTCCCTGGGCCCCGGTTGTTTTTTGCCCCGGCGGAGCGGATGGATGTCATTATCGACTTCTCCGGGTTTCAGGGAAAGACCTTCACTCTGGTGAACGACGCCAATCATCCCTTCCCCGGGGGTGACCCGTCGGATCCCACGCTCGATGGGCTTATCATGCAGTTCCGCGTAAACCAGAAGATCTCTTCCCCTGATCTCAGTTTCAATCCCGCCGAGCACGGCGCCACTTTGCGCAATCGCGACAAAATCGTCCGCCTGGCTAACGGCAAAGCCGGCCTGGCCGCCGGAGTGCATGTCGATAATACCAGGCGGCTGGTGCTCATCGAACAGGAGGACCCCGACACCGGCGCACCCGTGAAAGTAGTGATCAACAATACCCATTATGATGGCAATGCGCCTATGGGATCGTTCTCCTGGCAAGATGGACATCCGATCCAGGATTCCATCCCTTATAACAACGGCAACATCAATGTAACGGAGATTCCCCAGATAGGCTCCACCGAGGTCTGGGAATTCATTAACCTCACTCCGGATGCTCACCCTATCCATATCCACCTGATTCAGTTCCAGGTCCTGAGCCGGCAGGTGTTCAACGTGGGGGATGTTGTGCCTCCTATCATCACGCCTGGAACCTACCGGCTGGATGCGTACGAGGCCGCCTTTGGGAGTGGAGGAGCGCGATACGGCGATGGACCGCCTTTGGATTACCTGAGTACCACGCCGATGGGAGGTAACCCGGATGTAACCCCCTACTTGTTAGGCAGTCCCCTCCCGCCGGATCCTAACGAGGCTGGCTGGAAGGACACCTTGAAGATGTACCCAGGCACAGTGACGCGCCTAGTCACCCGCTGGGCCCCGCAGGATGTCGAGGTGGGTCATGTTCGAGGGGGCCAGAACAGGTTTGATTTTGACCCGACGGCCCCATTGGGGGTCAAGAACGACGGGTTTGGCTTTCCGGGGGGTCCGGGCTATATGGTCCACTGCCATATTTTGGATCACGAAGACAATGACATGATGCGACCGTTCGAGTTGAGTTTCTCTCCCCAGCGTTAGTAGCGGTGAATCTGAATGGGAAGCTCGCAGGGAGGGCCGCCCTTAGGCGGCCCTCTCGCGTGCTTAGGAATTGAACTCACACGGGGGGTGGCCAACTTCAATCTTCCCTCTCCCCGTGCGACTTGACCTATTTAGTGAAGACGCTTAGTTGTGAGGAATGTTCTGTGCTGAGCGTCTGATTCAAGATCATGTGCGTGCGGTCAGTGCATTTCTGGAAGAATGTTCCGGGACAAACACGCCCTGCGAACCTTCATTGTGTTTGCATGAGTTCAGGCAATGACGGGAACAATCTCGCTCTTGTCTGATGCCCTTAGTGGTTCTTTGCTCAGAAACGCGCTTATCAAGATGATCTAGGAACCACCTAAAATTTCATTTCCCCAATGACTCTTCCTTGATGGTCTTCAACTTAGACGGAGTAAAAGAAAGATCATCTCCCCTATATTTCTCATCTACCCTTAAGCCCCTATATAGCTAGAAAGGACATTCCCTAAGTTGGGGAATGTTTCCTCCATTGTGAAACAGAAGGCTGTCCAAGTGATTCAAACTGAAACATGATGCCACCATCCCTTTCCGCAAGACTCATTCCGTAACCATCGCATAATCAGCCAAATAGCACGATGCAACAGTCTGGCACTTTACTTGCTAATACACGTGCGTCCCCGAGTTAGCAGGTGACATTGGAGAGATGGTGCTAGCTAGGGATTGACCTAGCTGCGAAGAAGCATCCGCTTCAAGAATGAGGGAATCGTGTGCTTATTGGCAAGACAAGCTGGACCTAACCAATTTGAAGCCTGCTGTCTTTCCCTTTTCGTTCACGCCGAAGTAGGGGGTACGGGTAGCTACCTTCCGTGCCGAGACAATGCGTGAATGCTCCTGGAGGAGGAGCATTTCCCAAGAGAATAAAGAGCAATGAAAAATCAAAAGGAGAAAAGGAGAGGAAAATGAGCGATCGAAACTTTTTTCTGCCATGGAACGCGTCAAAGGCGCGGCTAAAGGCAGCAGAGGACGCAAGGAAGAACCGGATGGAAATAGTCAAGGCCTACTCCCAGGGTCAAGTCACACGACGCGATCTCATCAAGTGGGGTCTCATTACGACCGGTGGTCTAATCGCCCCGATCGGTGGATTGAGCCCCTTTGTCAGGCCCATGTATGCTGATGGTGGCAGTGGTGGCAGTGGTGGCAGTGGTGGCAGTGGTGGCGGGGGTGGCTCCAACATCCCGACAGGTGCACCGCCAAGTCCGGGGCTCGTTGGTCTGGATTACACTCAGCCGATGCCGCGCTTTGATGTCTTGCAGCGCAACGCTGTCTCTTCGCTGAGTCCCTTCCCGACGGCGCAGGCCAACCAAACATTACAGGCTGTGGACCCCGCCCTAGGTGGAGGCTTCGGTCCCATCGAGGGGCGTCCCCCTGGATCCATTTGGGCGCACCAGCGGTTTAATCTGTTCCCGCCTCAAGTGGCTGTGGAAGCCTCACAGATGGGGGCAACGACCAATACGGTATATAACCCCCGGGTTCCTTCAAGTCTCAATTCCGGCATCGATCCAACTCAGGCCATTCCGCTGAAATTCCATCCCAGATTGCCGACTCAATCGCCGCTGAACGTGTGGACTTTCAATGGGACGATTCCGCCGAAGCTGGTTCAAGCGCGTTATGGTGAGCCCTTGCTTTTCCGCCACCACAACAGACTCCCGGCGGATGTTACCCAGAACGCGGGTTTCGGGCGGCACACCATCAGCACCCACGAGCACAACGGGCACCACGGAGCTGAGAATGACGGGTTCACAGGCGCCTATTTCTTCCCGGGCCAGTTCTACGACTACCACTGGCCGGTCGTTCTGGCCGGACACGACACCATGAACGTCAACGCCACTGATCCTCGAGCTGGAAGCCCCGATGGCAGCGGCGGCATCAATAAGGTCCCGGGCGATTGGCACGAGACCATGAGCACCCACTGGTTCCACGATCACATGTTCAGCTTTACCTCCCAGAACGTGTACAAGGGCAATGCGGCGATGTTCAATATCTATAGCGCCCTGGATCGTGGCAATGAGTCGATCAACGACGGCGTCAACCTCCGTCTGCCCAGCGGCACAAGGGATGACTGGGGAAATCTCGATTACGACGTGAACCTCCTGTTGTCCGACAAGGCCTGGGATGCAGCCGGACAACTCTACTTTGACATCTTCGACTTCGACGGGTTCCTGGGCGATGTGATGACTGTGAATCTTGCTTACAAGCCCTACTTCGAAGTGGAGCGTCGGAAGTACCGCTTCCGCATCCTCAACGCCAGCGTCTCCCGCTTCTTCAAAGTGTGCTTGAGCGACGGTTCAGTCATGATTCAGATCGCGAATGACGGAAACCTGTTCCCGCATCCAGTGCCTCTCACTCAGCTCGACGAGCAGGGTATCGCGGAGCGGTATGACATCGTCATCGACTTCTCCCGATACAGCATCGGGCAGAAGGTCTGGATGGTGAACCTGTGCGAACACCAGAATGGGAAGAAGCCGTCAGCGGACCTCTCGCTGTCGGATGCCCTTTCTGGCAAGTCCAGCGACCCATGTGTTGGGAAGTTCCTGGAGTTCCGGATCGTCCGGAATCCAGCCAAGCCTGACCAGAGCCAGGTGCCTGCCACCATGATTCCGAACCCCGACCTGTCGAAAATCCCTGTGGCACGTGAGCGGGTGTTTGAGTTCGGCAGTGGCGCCTCACAGCCCATCACCGATGCTACCACTTCGATGTCGGGCGTCCCTTGGGGGGTCAAGACCGACGGCGGATCTATGCTCAACGCGAGCTTCGGTCGAATCTCGGCAGCACCCAAATACGGTACTCGCGAAATCTGGACCCTGCAAAACGGCGGCGGTGGCTGGGATCACCCCATCCACATTCACTTTGAAGAAGGCCAGATTCTTGCCCGCAACGGCAGCCTCAGCAATGTGCCTTCGTGGGAGCGTGGCCGGAAGGACGTGTATCGTCTGCGCCCAGCTGGAAGCGTCACGATCACCATGCAGTTCCGCGATTGGGGCGGAATGTTCATGGAGCACTGCCACAACACCGTGCACGAGGACAACGCCATGCTCGTGCGGTGGGAGATCGATGACGGAGGGACCCCGTTCCTGAGGCCGCTCCCGACCCCGGTCCCAACCCCGCAGGGCGTGACGTTCATCGCGCCGGAGGATATCGCCCCGACCGCCTTCTAAGGCGCCGCCAGGAGGGACAGAACAAAGTCAGCGGGCCGCCCACGAGGACGGCTCGCCGGCTCTCTTCCGAGAGCTAGATGGACATTGATAGGAAGTCGGAAGTAGCAAGCAGTTATCTTTAGCTTTCGGAAGATCGGGTTTGAAAGCACCTTGTGGAAGATCCGGGTATCATTGAGCAGAATTCAAAGAAAGTCGCGCTTAAGGAGAAGGCAACCATGAGCGGCAAGATTTTGAGATTGTTCCTACTTGGCACATTGATGTTCAGTATGCCCTTATTAATTCAACCCCAAGGCACTGTTGGTCCCTCGTCTGCACAGGAGAAGGACCCCATCTACAGCTGCCCGATGCATCCAGAGGTCAAATCCAAGATGCCCGGCTTCTGTCCGAAATGCTCCATGACACTCAAGCGTGAATCACACATCCTCGCTTCAGCAGCCAATGCGGCGTCAGCCAACAACTCGCGCTGGGGGGCAAACTATTTTCCCAACGTCCCACTGATCACGCAGGATGGCAAGACCGTTCATTTCTACGACGATCTGCTCAAGGGCAAGCTCGTGGCGATCGACCTCATTTACACCCATTGTAAGGATGCTTGCCCACTCGAAACGGCGCGCTTGGCCCAGGTACAGAAAATGCTGGGCGACCGCGTGGGGAAAGATATCTTCTTCTATTCCATCAGCATCGATCCCAAGCGGGACACTCCAGAGGTGCTCAAGGAGTATGCGGAAAAGTTTCACGTCGGACCGGGCTGGACATTCCTCACCGGAAAAGAGGAGGACATTGAAC
>JBAVHJ010000007.1:0-12640 GCA_049685715.1 Terriglobia bacterium
CTGACGCGGCCAACAACACCGTGAAAGAGATCGAGGCGCACGGCGTTCGGGGGCTGGCCCTGCAGTGTGACGTCTCTCAGGTGGCTCAAGTCGAGAAGATGATGCAGTCGATCGTATCGCGTTTCGGGACGATCGACGTGTTGGTCAATAGTGCTGCCATCTATGAAAAAGCATCCCTCGAAAAAGTCACTGAACGCGATTGGGACAGCCATCTGGATATCAACCTGAAAGGCTCGTTCTTCTGTGCTAAATTTGCCGGGCAGCACATGCTGAAGCAGGGCCGCGGCAAGATTATTAACTTCGCGGACTGGGCAGGCGTCCGCCCTTATGCCGATTATCTCCCCTACTGCATTTCCAAGGGAGGAGTCATAACCATGACGCGGGGCCTGGCCAAGTCCCTGGCACCGAACATCCAGGTTAATTGCATCGCCCCGGGCCCAATTCTTTTGCCACCCGATTTTACAGAGGAAGAGACGCAGAAGGTGATCACTGCAACACCGTTGAAACGCATCGGATCACCCAAAGACATCGCGGCGACCGTCGTATTCCTGGTCGAAGGCTCCGATTTCATCACGGGGGCCATGATCAGTGTGGATGGCGGCCGGCTGATTGCGTGAGGCAGGTGTTTGGTGTCGGGTGCCGGGTGCCGGGAACAGCGAAGTCAGAGGTCGGAGGTCAGAAATCAGATATATCGTCCGGTTGGTTTCCGGCATCTGGCTTCCTGATTCCCACGTCCGACCTCTGATCTCTGACTTCGGACTTCGTTCTCACAGTGGAATAATTTGGAGGACATGATCCATGTACAAGGTCACGAAAGAGCTTCACTTCTGCTACGGTCATCGGCTCTTGAATTACGAGGGCATCTGCATGCATCCCCATGGACACAACTCCAAGGTGGAAGTGGAATTGACGCTTCCCGGCCTGGATGAACGCCACATGGTGGTTGATTTTGGAGAGATCAAGCGGGAGATTCAGACCTGGATCGATGACAACATCGATCACAAGATGGTCCTTCACAAGGACGACCCCCTCGTCCGGGTTCTCGCCGAGTTGCACGAACCCATGTTTCTCATCAACACCAATCCGACTGCGGAAAGTCTGGCGCGTCTGATCTACGAATTTGCGGCTTCGAAAGGATTCCCGGTGAGCGAGGTGCGACTCTGGGAAGGGTTTACTTCCTATGCGTCCTACAGCCAGTCGAAGCAACAGGTCGCGGAAGAAGCAGTGGCCTATTCAAAGGTATGAGTGGAGGTCTCCCAAGCGTTAACTCGGACGCACAAATCCACCCTGATGAGAGTGAATCTAGGATGACCCCCCTGACAAGGTGACGCCAATCGATCCGGGTTTTTCCTTTCTTCTACCTATTTTCCCACGGGAAGAGGCGTCCCGCTATCCCCGAAAAAGTTGAGTGTGCTGCTTGAGCTGGCCCCACTGGAATTCAAAAGTATGAACTGCGTTTGATATCCCCCGCCATCCGCAATCTGAGGGAAGATGAGCGGCGCAGGCGCCGGTTTGGTCATATCCGCAATGGGGAAAGTCGTCATGAGGAAATCTCCCCTCGAGTTGGAGAGCGACCTCAGGGTTAACGCCACAAAAGGAGAGGATGCGCTGATATCCAGGACGCCAGTCGTGAAATTGCTCGGCAGGCCCGAAATGAACTCTCCCGCAAATGCTGCTGTGTGGCCGTTGCTGCTAAGCGGAATTACACTGGTCCCAACAAAGGTGACACCATCGGTTTGAAACGCCGTCAAGGTCACCGGAACGGCTGTGTTGCCGGGGCTGGCCATCGCGAGCCCGGTGTTGTGCCCCCCCGTTAGATCGACATAGATGCGGGCGTGCGTGGTCGGGGCGGCGGAGGGGATGCCGGATTCGGTGACCAGAATCCCATTCTGGGTGAGGCTGAAGAGCCCCGATCCGATGGGAGTCGAGCTTCCGTTATCCGGGATGGTTTGCAAGGATCCGCCATTGACTATTGCGCTGGACCCATCGGTCACCGCGACGTAAACCCCTCTTGGGGGTACGGTATACGGAATTGTCGAACCGCTGGGGCCCGTCGTGAGATGAACAGTCATCGGTAGACCCCTGTCATCATAAAACTTCATTGTGCCGCTCTCGGTGTTGTTCGTGGTGTTCAACAACATCAGGGTCGTCCGGTATCCCCCGCCATCGACCATTTGAGGGAAGAACAGCGACCCGGGGGCGGGAGGTTGTGTCAGATCGGCGATGGGTGTCGTTGTCAACAAGGTCTCGTTTCGCTGGTTTGTTGTTAACCGAAGGGCGAGAATAGAGGTCGGTTGATCGCTCGCCACTTCCAACGAGCCGGTGGTGAAGCCGGCAGGCAATGTCAGACTCGACCCCAGTTGATCAATAAACTTGGCAACATGAGCGTGCGGGCCCAAGGTCAAGTTGCCTGCCTGCAACGTGCCCCCGCTGGCATCCCGGAGTGTTAACGTCAAGGTGGCCGTCGCTGCCCCCTGATTCACTGCGGCGAATCCGGTGTTTATATTGAGAACCCCGGCGTTCTCGGCGTCTGACTTCCCCGGGACATTCGTCCGGTAATCGATGAAGAATCGCGCATTTCTTGTTGGAGGTGATGCCGGAACACCGACTTCACTGACCACCATCCCATTCTGCACAAAACTGAAGACAGCGGTCCCGTAGGGATCTGTGCCGCTGTTGACGGTCAGGGCGGCATAGCCGGCATGCTGCAGGGCGCCATTGCCCCCTGTAATTGATGAAACAGCACCGCCACCCTGAAGAGAAAGAGCCACCTGGGCGTGAGGTCCCGTGGAGGAAGAGAAGGTAAACACACCCGATTGCGTCGCGGCATGGATTGTCCCTGGGTTCAAGGGATCGAGGACCAGCCCATTGACTTGCAGGTTGGCGAGTCCTGAATTCATCGTCGTCCATGAAGTCCCGCCGTTAGTGCTTTTGAAAACCCCTCCATAAGTTCCGACATAAAGCGTGGAAGGAACCATGGGGTCAATCACCAAAGACGCCATATAATCGTCGGTCAAGCCTGTTGTAATCTTGGTCCAGCTGACCCCGCCATCGACCGATTTCTCCAATCCGCCATGCCCCCCGATATAGAGGGTACTGGATGAGGTCGGGTCGATGACAATCGTAATCACCACATAAAGCTTACTATAGGTCATCGCATTCCAGGTTGCTCCGCCGTCGCTGCTCTTGTAAAGGGCAAAGGCGTTCGTACTGAGATAAACAATGTTATGGTTGGCTGGATCTACAGCCACGCTTCTGATGTAGCTATTGTCCGGCAGGCCCGTATTTGCGGCGCTCCAATTAGTTGCACCATCTGTACTTTTGAATAACCCCGAGGCCGTCGTCCCGAGATAAAGCACGTTGGGAGTGGCGGGGTCGATCGTCAGAACAGAGATGCTTATGGCCGGTAGGCCGCTGCTGGAACGATTCCACGTCAATCCTGCGTCCGTGCTTTTGTAAATGGCGTCACTGGTTCCGGCATATAAGACAGCGGGAAGAACCGGATGAACTGCGACTAAGGTACCACTGAATTGGGTGAAGTTACTCAGATGGGACCAGTTGCCGTCGCCCGATCCTTTGAACATCCCATTAGTACGCGAAACTGCATAAGGTGTTCCAAGAGTGTCGATTGCGATGCTTGTGATGCTGTGTCCGTACAGGTTGGAATTCATGTAGTTCCAATTATTCCCATGATTGGTACTCTTCATAACTCCCAGGCTCTGTGTTGCAGCATAGATGGATCCTGCGGAGTCCACTGCTACGGTGTTAACGAAGTCGGTGCAGACATGGTCCCAGTCTGGGCCTCCCGTCACACTCATGTAGACGCCACTATAGCTCGATACATACACTCCCTGTTGAGACCATGTTATGGAAGTTACAAAGGCGGTGGAGAGGCCTGCGGGTAACCAATTTGCCCCTCCGTCTGTGCTCTTGAAAAGATAACCTTTACTTTCGTTGATGACATAAACCGCGGCGTAAACAACTCCCGAGGCACTTTGGTCCACGGCCAGGGCGGTTACGTTGAGACTGGTTATTCCCTGGTTCGCCAGGGTCCAGGTTTCCCCGGCATCAGTGCTTTTGTAAACTCCCTGATTCGTCCCGACGTAAAGATTACTTGGGCTGTGGGGGTCCAGGGCAAGATCGCTGGGCCAAGGATTGGAAGGGAGGCCGCTCGTCTTGGCGCTCCACGTCAAACCTCCATCGGTACTCTTCAGGACGGAGGATTTGTTGACTGCAAAAATCTTGTTCGGCGAAGAAGGATCGAGAACGAGCCCCGTGATAAATGGGTCGAGGTTAGGAGGGGTTGATGCCTTCCAACTCAAACCCCCGTCCGTGCTTTTGAAAACTCCTGCACCGTACGAACCTAAGTATAGAGTCGTGGGGGTGGTCGGATCGACCAAGAGCTCGTGAACAGGACAGGAAATCCCTGAATATGCCAGTCCTGAGTTAACGGTGGTCCACGTTGCGCCTCCATTGGTGCTCTTGAAGACACTGCCACCATACGATCCTGCGTAAACCGTGTTCGGGTTGGTTGGATCGGTCGCCAAGGCATAGATCCATCCGCCTTCAGGTCCTCTACTGGTCCAGCTATCAACCCCAGCGAAGAGCATTTGAGCGGGAGTTTGCCAAAAGAGGGTGAGCAGAATGAGGGTAACAACTCGCACAATCCACGACTTCGCGCGCGATCTTATCATTGCTGTGAACATTGTGGGCCTCGTTGCTGGGAGCGGGAAAGGACGGTACATAACGGCCTCCTTATTCCATCCAAAAAAAAGGCCGAATTGCCAGGAAGACTGCCTCCTCGGCAACTCGGCCGATCCATAGGGATGAATATAATCGCGAAGAAAACTCTTAGCCCTGACGACAGAACTTCATTCTAAAAAGGTGTAGTTAGCGACGTCTTCGTTGACCCCTCATAACTCCACCGGCGAGGATCGAAGGGCTCAGCAACAGGAATTCGGGTGCCCCGCGACACGCGCAAAGGTTCTAAATGGATTGTTTTATGATGTGAGGGGTCCTTGAAGGAAAGACAACCGCTTCTAAGAAAATCCGGAACTTGACAACCTGGGATCGGGAAATACACAAAACCTCCAACAGATTCGTGAAAGTTCCTTCCCAGTGCTCGTTCTAATTTGACTCCCCGCGGTCAGTGAAGTCAAGGGATTTCACAGGCACGTGCACTCGATGAATACGCAGAAGGCGCCCTCTTACGGTTGTTCAAGCCGAGAGGACCAGCGGATTGAGTAGGAAAAAGTTGGAAGACTGATTCAATAAATTCCCTTGATATATCCCCCGTCGACCTGAATGGCCGTCCCGGTAATATAGCCTCCTTGCTCGGAAGCGAGGAAGGCGATCAAAGCCGCCAATTCCTCGGGTTTGCCGAGCCGACGCATGGGTATCTGCTGCACCCATTCTGCAATGATTTGATCCTTGGAGACCCCCCTTGCCTGGGCTTGCGCTTCAGAGAGCTCAGACAGGCGTTCTGTAAGGGTGTATCCGGGCAGGACCGAATTGACCAGAACGTTGTCGGCAGCGTACTCGTTTGACAGGCTCTTCGAAAGCCCCGAGATGGCGGTTCGAATCACGTTGGATAAAAGCAGGTTCCCTGCCGGCTGCTTCACGGTGATGGAGCTGATAAAGATGATTCTTCCCCACCGCCGCTGTCGCATTTGAGGAACGACGGCCCGGCAGAGATTAACGGCGCTCATCAAGGTCAGGTCAAACGCCTTTTGCCAGGCATCGGGGGGCGTCGTCGAAAAAGTTGTCGCCGGCGGACCCCCTGCATTGGTCACCAGAATATCAATACCGCCGAAGCGCGCTACAGCGTGAGTCACAAACTTTTCAATTTCCGAGATCTGAGTAATGTCGGCGACCACGGGCAGAACTTCCGCATGAGTGGCGTCACGAATCTCCTCGGCTGCCTTCTCAATGGCCGTGTAATCACGTGAGCAGATCGCAACGCTGGCTCCCTCACGTGCCAACTCCATTGCGGCAGCCTTGCCTAAGCCATGACTCGCCGCGGCGACTAACGCACGCTTGCCCTTCAGTCCAAGATCCATGGTAATCCTTTCCTACCAGAGAATTTCTCCAGGTGTAGAGGCGGGACAACCTCAGAAGGGCAAATCTATCAGAAGTTAATGTGCACAGGAAGAAGAAATCGACGACCGCGGGCCAGAACTGAGGGGGTCCAAAAGGTTGAGGATGGTTCTTGTGGAATGGAGGCGGCGACCCGAATCGAACGGGTGAATAGAAGTTTTGCAGACTTCTGCCTTACCACTTGGCTACGCCGCCGGCTTTCGAAAGGCGCCTCACACGAAAAATGGATTCTTTCGAATCCATTCATCGATTAGGCAGGCGCAAAAGCTCTTTTTTTTAGGGTGATGTCAGGCTGAGAAGTCTGACGGTTCTCTTGACGCCTGCCTAAACCCGGTGTTGCAATCTGGAGCGGGAAACGGGGTTCGAACCCGCGACCTCAACCTTGGCAAGGTTGCGCTCTACCAACTGAGCTATTCCCGCCTAATCACAGTTCAAAGATCGATAAACAAGATGAATTCCCTAACAAATTCAGCCTAACTTCATTCTAGTGAGCGGCATCAGAATTGTCAAGACAGCTGATGGCACGGGAGAGCTTCATCATGGAAGTGCCGGCTGACTGTGGGCCCTCGCCTGCTTTTCCTCCGCCTCCGGCCTGGCGGATCGCGGGGGAAATGACTACCCGGCAGCCTCTCGAAGAAACTTCGCGGCCTCTTCAGGCGGGGTGGGATTGATATAGAACCCCGTCCCCCACTCAAAGCCCGCCACCTTGGTCAGCTTCGGCATGATCTCGATGTGCCAATGGTAGAAATCATTCCGCTCTTCTCCAAAAGGCGACGTGTGAATCATCAAGTTGTAAGCCGGCTGTTCCAACACTGTATCCATTCGCGCGATCATGTCTTTTGTAATTTTTGCCAGGCTCTCGTATTCGTAGCTTTGGGCTTCCTCAAAACAGGAATCGTGCACTTTGGGGAGGATGTGAGCCTCGAAGGGAAATCGCGGGGCGTAAGGCGAGGTGATCACGAAATGTTTGTTCTCGATGATGACCCGGACGCCGTGCTCGCGTTCCTGGCGGATTATGTCGCAATAGATGCATCGTTCCTTGAGCTCAAAATAGTTCTTGGCGCCGTTGACCTCTTCGCGCACGCGCTTGGGGACGATCGGCATGGCGATCAATTGGGAGTGAGTATGCTCCAGAGAGGCCCCCGCTGCCGCCCCGTGGTTCTTGAAGATCAGAATATAACGGAATCGCCGGTCTTTCTTTAAATCCAGCATGCGGTCGCGAAACGACCAGAAGACATCTTCGATTTCCTTTTCTGTCATCGTGGCAATGGTCTTCTCGTGGGTTGGTGTCTCGATGATAACCTCGTGCGCGCCGATGCCATTCATCTTATCGAACAGCCCCTCGCCCTGTTTGTTGAGATCCCCCTCAATCCCCAGGACAGGAAACTTATTGGGGACAACACGGAGTCTCCATCCGGGAGAGTTGGGCGCGCTGCCGTTCGAACGGTAGGCGAGGACTTCCGGCGGGGTCTTGGTTTCGTTCCCCGGGCAGAAGGGGCAGTTGTGTGCGCCCTTCATTTCCACCGTTTCACGGACAAAGTCGGACGGACGCTTTGCCCTCTCGGTGGCGATGATGACCCATCGTCCCGTTACGGGATCCTTTCTGAATTCGGGCATTGCTTTTCAATTGCTCCTTTCGGAAAACTCACATTAATCAATTCATCCTCGACCCGAATGCCCGCCTAATCAGCTGACAGACTGGGACTTCACCTGGACTCAATTGCACGGACACAATGTCAAACCGGGTGTTTACTGAATGCAAATTGGCCAATCGAAGATAATCCAGCGAGGTATTCAGGATTTGCCTCTGCTTGAAGGTGGTAACGGCCTCTTCCGGCCTCCCATGCTCGGTCGTGGCCCGTGTCTTCACTTCAACAAAGCAGAGTATATCACGATCCCAGGCGACAAGATCAATCTCCCCATGGACCGTCCTGAAATTTCGCGCCACGATCTTGTACCCGTAATGTTGCAAAAATTTGAAGGCCGCCCTTTCCCCTAGGCGGCCCAGCGCGAGCGGATCGTGCGGATCGGTGGAGGGCGGTGAATCGACCCGAAAAAAGCAGCCGAGCAGGGCCTTCCAAGACTCAATCAACCTCTTCTGATGTCTTTGCCACCACTTGCCCATACCCCCCTCACTGCGCGATCCAACCTATCGGCCGGGACAGGACGGCTCGATAATCTGGGGGGCTCCGTAATCGTCCTGCCGGAATTCCAGACGGAGAAAAATCCTCCGACCCGCTCAACCCCGCTCAATACGGGTAAGGACCTCCTCAATGATGTCGACGGCCACATCCGCCTGGCGCTGATTGATCAACAGGGGGGGCATCATACGGACGACATTTTCACCACATCCGAGGATCAGCAAGCCTCGCTTGAAGGCCTCCTGAAGCAGGCGGTCGCGTTCCTCGTGTGCCTTCACTCGGGTGTTCTTGTCGCGGACCAGTTCAATCGCGATCATCAGGCCGAGTCCACGGACCTCACCGACCAGGGGATGTGTTGTGGGCCAATCAGAGATCTTCTCAAGCAGGTAGTTTCCCATGCGGGCTGCGTTTTGGATATACTGCCCCTCCAATAATTTGATCGTGGCGAGCGCCGCCGCGCAAGAAACCGGATTCCCTCCGAAAGTTGAGGCATGAGCCCCAGGAGGCCAGTTCATCAGATCGGCCCGCGCAATCATGACCCCGATGGGCATCCCGGAAGCCAATCCTTTAGCTGTACACAAGATATCGGGTTCAATGCCGAAGTGCTCCACCGCCCACATCTTTCCAGTGCGCCCCATGCCGCTCTGCACCTCGTCGGCCACAAAGAGGATGCCGTAGTCCTCACATATCGACTTTAGTTCCTGCAGAAACTCGATGGGGGGAATGACGTAGCCGCCTTCACCCAACACCGGTTCTACAAAAATGGCAGCGACTTCCTCGGGAGGCACTGTGGTCTTGAAAACCACATCCCGCAGGAATGTTCCGCAATCAATGGAGCAGGTTTGGGGCGTCAGGTTATAGGGGCAACGGTAACAATAACCATAGGGAACATGCGTTACGCCGGGAACCAGGGGGCTGAATCCACGGCGCTGGGTCACCTTGCTTGCAGTGAGTGACAGGGCACCGAAGGTCCGTCCGTGGAAGGCGCCGTAAAAGGCGATGAACTTGTCGCGTTTGGTGTGAAACCGGGCCACCTTCATGGCGGCCTCGATAGCCTCAGCGCCGGAGTTGCCGAAATAGACCTTTCGGGGCGCCTTTCCGGGAACCGAATCCGCGAGCTTCTGGGCCAACTCGACCATCTGAGGGTAATAGAAATCGGTTCCAGACATGTGGATGAATTGAGCGGCTTGCTTCTGGATCGCCGCGACGACCTCGGGATGGGCATGCCCCGTGGAACAGACCGCGATCCCTGCACTGAAATCGAGGAATGTATTGCCATCCACATCCTCCACCATTGCTCCTCGGCCGCGTTTCATGACCAGTGGATAGGGGCGCGTATAAGAGGGGGATACAAACTTACGATCTCCCACAAGAACCTGTTTTGCCCTGGGGCCGGGCAATTTGGTTTTAATCCGGGGGAGTGAGCTTTGTGTTGCCATGGTAACCTCCAATATTCGGATTTCAGAATAATTCAAAAGGGCCCAGCCTCCAGACACAGGGGGTCGTCATCTCAGGAATCCCGTGCGAGGTGAGCATTCACCAAGGAGGGGGAAAATCGGGGGAGGCTTAAGACTCGGGCTAATCACCGCTAAAAAGATTGGGACGCACATCGAGGGGGCGATGGCGGGTGCTCGTCATCAAGGTGGAAAACAGTGTTATTCTCTTCGTTTCCATCTCAAACCCGCTCTAGTATCTTCCAGAATGATCCCCTGCGCAAGCAATTGATCGCGGAGCTCATCGGCTTTCTTGAAGTTGCGCTCCCGGCGCGCCTGATTCCGCTCAGCAATCAGGGCTTCGATCTGTGAGTCGAGAATCTGGCGGGTGGGATCCTTTAATACAGAGAAGATGGACTGGAAGTCAGTGAACAGCGCCGCGATGGAAGCCACGTTCCCCTGGCGAAGGCTGCCCTCGGTCATCGCGATGTTTCCGTCGTGCACAAATTCAAATACCGCGCCTAGCGCCTGAGCGGTGTTGAGGTCGTCATCGAGCGCGGCTATAAACTTTTCGCGCGCAGCCCGAGCCAGGTCCTCCACTGGTTCATTGAGCCCCTCGGGAAACTTCTCCGTCTCGAAGCGGAGCAGGAAGTCCTCCAGACGCTCGATCGCCTTCTGAGACTGGGGCACCGAATCAGATGTAAAGTTGAGAGGTTTTCGATATGGGACCGAGGCCAGGGTATATCGTATCGCCCGGGGTGAATCCCCCTTGGCGAGTAAATCACGCAAAGTAAAAAAATTCCCCTTCGACTTCGACATTTTCTCGCCGTTCACCATCAAATGCTCACCGTGCAGCCACAATTTAACGAACGGTTTGCCCGTCGCACTCTCGCTTTGGGCGATCTCGTTCTCGTGATGTGGAAAGATGTTGTCCACGGCGCCACAGTGAATGTCGAACGACACACCGAGGTACCGCATGGACATGGCTGAACACTCGATGTGCCATCCGGGTCGTCCCTTTCCAATGGACGTCTCCCACCAGGGTTCCCCGTCCTTGGGAGCCTTCCAGAGCGCGAAGTCGCGCACATCCTCTTTTTCGTACTCGTCCACATCCACACTCGCGCCCGATTTCATCCCGTCGAAGTTCAGCTTGGCCAGTTGACCATACTTGGGGTAAGTGGAAATCTTGAAGTAATAGGAGCCGTCTTTTTCATAGGCATGCCCGCTGGCGAGGAGCGTTTGGATAAGCTGGACCATGTCCGCGATATGGTCTGTGGCATTGACCACCTTATCCGGCCGCTCGATGGAGAGCGCCATGCAGTCTTCAAAGAAGCAGCGGGTGTAGTTCTCCGTGTAGGCTCTAAGCTGGGCCGGTTCCTTCGCCTTTGAATCGCGAATCGTCTTATCATCTACGTCGGTAATGTTCATAACGTGAGTGAGCTGATAGCCCTTCAACTTCAACC
Organism: Terriglobia bacterium; assembly: GCA_049685715.1. Classification (GTDB taxonomy): domain Bacteria; phylum Acidobacteriota; class Terriglobia; order JAIQFV01; family JAIQFV01; genus JAIQFV01. The sequence goes on from JBAVHJ010000007.1 coordinate 11,134, forward strand.
ATCGACGCAGGATATCCTCGTAGATGTAAGTCCGGAAGTTGCCGATGTGAGCAAAATCGTAGACCGTCGGCCCACACGCGTACATGCGCACATGATTCCCTTCCAAGGGCTGGAAATCCTGCAATGTCCCGGTCAGAGTATTCTTCAATTTGAGCATTGGTTTATAAGTGCTGGGCGCTGTTCGTACGTCACGGAAACTTCCCTCTCAAAATCGCCCCGTTATTCTAGCGGTCGCCTTTGCAGGGAGTCAAGAAAACACCGAGTCTTTCCCAACAAAAAATCCCCACAAAGTTCGTGGGGATTTCCGGTTTGGATGTTATGCAGACTGTGCAAGAGATGCCGCCAAAATCCACGGCAGAGTCACGGCTTCAATGGCGAGCCGGAGCAGACTGTCGGCCCCCTTCAGAGCGCATTGACCCTCCCGATGGAGCGCTCATCGGGGAAGATCCGGAAGAAGGGGCTGAGCCTCGCCCCAAGCCGCTTCCCGGGCTCGGGCCGATAGAATCATGGCTGCGTGACAGACTTTCGCCGCGATTTGTGCCAACACCTCGGCCTGCATTTGTGACGACGACAATGGGCGAAAAAAAGAAACCGCCATAGGGGGAGAAAAAGTTGTTCTGGCACGGCATGTAAGTGTAGAAAGTATAGAACGGGTCATAATACCAACCGCAACTCCATCTGTAAGGCCCAAAACCCGAGTATCCAAAAAGGCCGCCCGGGTAATAACCCTGAGAGAACGACCGGATTACACCCAAATTGGATTGAGCCAACTGCTCCGACCGGAAAACGCCCCATTCACTCAGATTGTCAATTTGTTTAGTGTCAAAGTGATTGAACGCCTCCTTGGTATCTACACTCCCAAATGTTGCGCTGGAGGATTTCTTCATGCGGCTCGTCTTTCCATTTGCGGCGACGGTGACCATTTCCCCTCGAAATACCCGCGCTGTGGCCGTCCCTGAATCGTTGATGTCAAATCGATAGACGCCGTCTTTCACGATGTTGAATCCTTGTCCGGATACAGATACGGCAATCTGCCTGATGGACTTGATATTTCCAGCTTCCACTTCCATTGAGCCTGACAGCAATTCCAGAGATAGAGCGGTCAGACGGTCATTGACCAGCCGCACGGTCGACTCTGGTCCCAATCGCGCAAAGGAACCTGGATTGAGCAGCATTTCGACGCGGCTGTTTTCATGAATTCTCAGCTCATCGCCCTGGCGCATTTGCAAAAGTGGCTTGGCTTTCTCCCACCGCATGTCTCGGGCATTGTGGACCTCTGCTTGACCCTCGATCACATTAATCAAGCCGCCCTTGGTTGAGATATAGGGCTGTCCCAGGACCATCGCAGGCAGGGAGGCGAAAAGCACCACGAGACACGTGAACACAATCACCCACTGTTCAGTTCTTTTCGTGGTTATATTCATAGTTTTTTCCTTTTTGGCTGGATATCGGAGGTTGCTTATATGATTCCTCTGTATCCCCGCTCAGTGTGATTCATAAACCCAAG
>JBAVHJ010000008.1:0-4186 GCA_049685715.1 Terriglobia bacterium
CGTCTGTGACTTGAACAGTTGGGGTCATCAATTCGTCATGGATGATCTGAGCCGGATAGTGGGAAATCCCCTCGTCAGGGACCCGCAACGCATCCCTGAGATATTCCTTTCTCCTTATCACTTTCTATATGGGATGCCCAGTGGCCTCTACCGTCCACTGACGACTTTCTCTTTTGCCATGAACTCTTGGATCACAGGCATGAATCCCGATGGATTCCATCTCGTCAACCGAGCGCTGCATGTGCTGTCCTGCCTGGGGATTTTCTGGATTCTCCGGCGACTGCTGACCCACACCACGGCCGCGTTCTTCACCAGTCTCCTGTTTGCTGTCCATCCCATTCAAACCGAAGCGATCACCTACATCGACGGCCGAAGCGATGCACTGGTCACGGTCTTCTTTATTTTTGGCTGGCTCTTTTTCATTCATGCCCGACGAGATTCCTCCGGGCATACCGGTTCCTATGTACTCTCTCTGGCGTTCTATTATCTTGCCCTGCTCTCCAAGGAAAGCGCCATTACCTGGCTGGGCATCATGCTCCTGACTGAGCTGGTCTACTATTCCCGGGCCGAGTTCAAGATCTTCTGGCTTCACTTTCGACAGAACTTCCTGAAGATTTATGCGGGATATTTCGTGATAACCCTAGTTTATCTTGCCCAGCGTTTGATGGTGCTGAAGCAAGTCTCAAAAGTGGCCGTTACTTTTCTGGACAACCCACTCGCGCACGTCGGCCTGTGGGTCCGGGTATTGACTGCAACGAAGATTCTCTTTCAATCCCTTGGACAGTTGCTTTGTCCCGTTCATCTCTCTGCCGATTATTCGTATAATCAGATTCCGCTTATCATCCGAGGAGCGAGCCCGGCCGCATGGATCGTGCCTGCTCTCACCGCAGCACTGATTGTTTTGGTGGCGTTGAGTTATCGCCGCGCTCCGAATGTTTTCTTTGGGGTGGGCTTCTTCCTCATTACGTATTCGATTGTCAGCAATTTCCCGATGCCCATCGGTACGATCCGCGCTGATCGACTTCTCTACCTGCCGTCGGTGGGAATTCTCTTGGTCGCCGGCATCGCCCTGTCTGAGGTCGAGAACCGGCTTCCGCACCCTCATGCGAAGAATGTTTTCCACGGAGCCGCAGGACTCCTCATCCTGGCGCTTGCCTTCGGAACAATGGCCAGAAATCGAGTCTGGCTCGATGAGTTCACTCTTTACCGTCAAACGGTTCTGGATGCTCCGCGCAGTGCAAAGTCACACAATAATCTGGGCGCGCAGTACTTTGCACGTAATGAGATGAGCCACGCTCTTGAGCAATACCGATTGGCGGAAGGCATCACCGCCGATTACCCGGATCTACTCAGCAATATTGGAAGCCTGTTAAGCCGCCAAGGAGAATATGCAGAGGCGGTTGCCTATCTCAACCGCGCCATTGCCCTGTCGCCTCAAAATCCGGAGATTCGCAATAATTTGGGACTGATCTTGAGAGCTCGAGGTGATCTCGCTGGAGCAATCGCAGCATATGACAAGATCCTCGAACAGTATCCCTCGAACGCTGACGCCCATTTCAATAAGGCCAATGCCCTGGTGGCTCAGAAAAAGATTGGTGAAGCAATCCAAGAATACAACCGGACGCTGGAAATCGATCCCAATTACAACATGGCTAGAACGAACCTTGATCTCCTCATACAGAGGACCCATCCCACCTCTCCGGGCTCTGAAAACAAACTGAACTGACCGTGAAAAAGAAGATTATCAATCCAAGAATGAGATCTAAACTGAGGAATTCGACGTCGTCTTTCCCCAAGGAGGGGATTTTAAGGTGGGGCTGGATCATCGTCATCGCCGCTCTTTTATGTGACATCAATAGTTGGGGACATCAGTTTGTAATGGACGACACGGATTATCTCGTCCGCAATCCTATCCTGCAGGATCCCAGGCACATTGTTCAACTCTTTAGCTCGCTCTATGTTCCCCATTCCGCTATAGGACAGATGTACCGTCCGCTGACAGCATTCACCTTTGCGATCAACATTTGGATCAGCGGGCTCAGCCCTGATAGCCTGCATCCATTCAATCGTCTCCTGCATGCCTTGACGTGCCTGGGTTTCTTCTGGGCCCTGAAACGGCTCATCCCCCAACCGGCCCTCCTCGCGCCCCTCACCGGCCTCCTGTTCGCGGTCCATCCCCTCCAAACCGAAGCCATCACTTACATCACCGGCCGCTCCGACGCACTTGTCTCAATGTTATTTGCTTTTGCCTGGGTTTTTTTCATCCGGTTTCGTCAGTCCCCTGCTTCCAACCGAAAGCTCTACCTGCTTTCCGTGCTCTTCTACTTTCTGGCTCTGCTTTCGAAAGAGAGCGCCATCACCTGGCTGGGTGTGGTGCTTCTGACAGAGTTCGTCTACTTCTCCGGTCGTAGTTTCAGAAACCTTCTCACTCGGCTACGCCGGGACTTCTTCAAGGTATACATCAGCTATCTTGCCACTACCCTGGTGTTTCTGGTCGCTCGCTTTGGCGCCTTGAAAGGTTCCACCACATCAATCTCCTTTTCAGTCGAAAATCCCCTACTCGAGGCCTCCACCCCGGTTCGTCTGTTGACTGCTTTAAAAGTCATGTTTCAGTCCATTTGGCTTTTTCTGTGGCCGCTCCCGCTCTCCGCTGATTATTCCTACAACCAAATCCCCTTGCTCACGCGATGGACGAGTCTTGCTGCCTTCATCGTCCTCTTTTCAACGTTAGCCTTTTTAGTAATTCTGATGTGGAGCTATCGACGCCTTCCCCACCTCTTCTTCGGCTTCGGGTTCTTTGTTGTTACCTATTCCATTGTGAGTAACCTTGTTTTGACCATTGGAACCATCCGAGCAGATCGTTTGATCTATATGCCTTCTCTGGGATTGTGTCTGGCGGCGGCGACGGGCCTGATCTATGTCGGGGACCTTTTCAAGAAGGGAGGGTGGACCCACTCACTTCATCTCATGGTGGCTATCTTCGTACTCCTGTTGGCGTGCCGGACTGTCTTGCGCAATCGTGACTGGAGGGATTCGAACACCCTCTATCTCCAAGCGGTCCGCACTTCACCCCAAAGCGTGAAAGTCCGCACATACCTGGGTGAAATGTATGCCAGGAACAATGAGCCTGAAAAAGCGCTGGAGCAGTATCGAGTTGCTGCAACCATAAATCCTCACTCCATCGAGCTTCTCAACAATGTGGGCTCGCTCTTGATGCGGGACGGAAAGACCGATGAAGCGATTTCTTATTTTCGTCAGGCCTTGGCGGCAGAACCCAACAAGCCAGATGTGTCCCGACTCAATTTGGGCGCCGCGCTGCGAAGACGGGGCGACTTGGCCGGGGCTATCGAACAATACGACAAGATCATCCAGCGGTCTCCTTTGAATGCGGCTGCGCACTTCAACAAAGGCAATGCGCTCTACGAGGTGGGAAAACTCAGTGAAGCCATTAGCGAGTACCGCCAGGCCCTTGCCATTGATCCACAATTCACCAACGCCCGAACCAATCTTGAGATCCTCCTCCGAAAAACCGGGACTCCTGCGGCTCCGCCCGACGGCCACCCGCGCTGACACAGTCCCAAGAGTCATTCCGTGAGGTTTCACTCGTGTTTGGAAAACTTTTTGCAGGCGTGCTTTCCCTCATTATCATCATCGGGCCGTTCTTCTCGAGCCAAGGCCGGATGCAAGAGGAAAGAATGAGAGATCAGTCGTTTTCTCACCCTTGAGCGGAAATCACAACCCCTTCTTGATGCAATACAGGACATGATCCTCAGGAAGGACGCCTCTCCCCAGTTTTCAACCTCGATGCTTAGGGGGAAGGAAAATGGGGGGGTTCTTTTCGGCGCATTCGAAGATTGTGGGCATAGGCTGAAGGGTGTAGGAGCTAGCATCCCACCGTTTACTTAAACCCGGTCCGCCTTGTGCGGAAGGCATAACCGTAGCCTGAGGTGCGAGCCCCAGAACCCGCCGGAGCGGACACCAGAACACAGGAGACCTTACGCGAGATTTCGGGTTGCTCCTCAGCCTGTTATCAATGGATTCGGTCACCCGATGAAGATCGGAAATCGCTTTGCCCCCGTGGGGTTCGGTGGCACACGCAAGATTTGAAAAATGAATGGGGCATACGTCTCGGTCGTCCGCCATGCCAGACTCAATGAGTTCTTACTCGATCGCCCCCTGAGACTTG
>JBAVHJ010000009.1:0-6718 GCA_049685715.1 Terriglobia bacterium
GATTGGAACTCACGGTGTTGGAAAGACCACGCTTGCCTTTGAGATTTGCGCCCAGCTGAAGATCGCCGGCCACAGCGTAGAACTGGTGACCGAAATTGCGAGAAGATCCCCCTTTCCAGTCAACGAAAGCACGACGCTCGAGTCACAGCTCTGGATCCTGCATCAACAGATTGCCACCGAGCTGGAGATGGTCCCCCGCGCTCAATACGTCGTCTGTGACCGCGCCGTGATCGACAACTATGCGTATCTGTCCAACAAGTTCGATCGCCAGCCTTACCTCGAACCCATGCTGGCCCAATGGATGAAGAGCTACGATCTGCTCATCCACATTCCGCTTCGCGAGGAGAAGATCACGGCGGACGGGTTCCGCTCCGAAAATGTGGATTTCCAAAGGACGATCGACGGTCGCGTCCGCACCCTGATCCGCACCTCGCCGTTTGTCGAAAACATCGTTGAGGTCGTCCATCTGGATGCGGAGGTCATCGGCCGCGAACACTATGCCGAGTATGTTGTGAAAGAGGTATTGCCCCGCCGTAATCCCTACCTGCCGCAGGGCCTGTCGGCCTGATCCCAGTCTTTTGTAGGGGCTGCAGATAGGCGGTGGTAGCCCGCCAGGGCGAAAGAGCGAAAGGGATCAGGCACCGATATTCGCCATTTCAGCAGTGACCCGAGAATTGTCGGTTGTCGGGGTGACCCGGGTGACGGTCGGTGCCTGACCCGAATTCTCTTAGAGTATTCCAAATCATTGTGGCTCGGGCTTGCTAGCCTCCCATAAGCGCTGATGGCGCTACGCCAAAAGGCAGTCGAGGACGCCTGCCCCACTCATTCCACAACACACATTCTCCCGCTTTCAGAAAATTGAAATGGGTGCTTGACTCATTAAGGCCGGAGTGATACCGTCGGCGTGTTGCACTTCTTTGACGGCCGTTTTCAAAATGGCACATGTTGAATCGATTACAAACCCGGACGCGACTCCTGATTTTTACCTTGTACGGTGATTATCTTTTGCGCCGCAAAGGGTGGGCCCCGACCGGGAGTCTGATGACGCTGCTTGGATTGCTGGGGGTGCGGCATCAGGCGGCGCGATCGACCCTCTCCCGGATGAGCCGAGAGGGATGGTTGAAGGCGAAACGTCATGGCCGCCACAGCCGGTACGCACTGACGCTTAAGGCGCGGCACCTGCTCGAGGAAGGAACCCGGCGCATCTTCGAACCTCGCCCCCGGCGATGGGATGGACGTTGGCGGGTGGTGGTGTACTCCCTGCCGGAAACGAAACGCGACCTGCGCGAGGCCCTGCGACGACGGTTGAGTTACCTGGGATTCGGGGCGCTGACCCCGGGGACCTGGGTGTCGCCCCACGATCGGCAAATCGAAGTTCACTCCCTGCTGAAGGATCTCAAGGCGCAGCGGTACGTCCAGTATTTTGAAGGGCACTGGCGGGGACACATCTCCAACAAGGAACTTGTGACCCGGTGCTGGAATCTGAAGGAGCTGAATCGTCAGTATGCGGTGTTTCTGCGCAAGTGGGTTCCGGAGTTGAACAAACATGGGAAGGCCACGGCATCGAGCAACGGGCTGAATCCAAGCGAAAGCTTTGTCCACCGGTTTTGGATTATTCACGAGTACAGTGCCTTCCCGAGCCGCGACCCGAATCTGCCCGCGGAGCTGCTCCCGAAAGGCTGGAAGGGCAATGAGGCCTCGCAGGTGTTTCGCAAGTATCGAAGGAGGTTGGCGAAGCGAGCCAGCGTGTTCGTTGATGCCACCCTGCGGACGGCGAATGGGATGGGGACTGAGAAGCCGGCCAGTTCGTAAACAGGGGGACTCGCACCCGGGCAGCCGTTCTGACCGAGCGCAGGAAGATAAGTAACCATTCCGCAATACAGTGACTGTCCGCAAGAAATTGACTGCGGACTTTCCAAAGGGAATTCAGGGAGACGTCTCATGACCGTACCCCTATTTGACCAATGGCGCGGCAAGCCGCTGGACGACATTTTCTATGAATGCCGCGAGCTTCTGGAGGATGCGACCTATCCGACCGTCCGCCGCTGGCGCGAGGGGAGTGGAAAAGTGGTCGGTCATTTTCAGGTTTATTTTCCTGAGGAGATTGTCCATGCCGCCGGGATGCTCCCGCTCAAGATATGCGGGGCGCCCATCGATGCCGTCCAGGCGGACTCTCGTTTCGGCTCCTACCTGTGCTCCATCCTGAAGACTTCCCTTGAACTGGCCCTCAGCCATCGCGTCGAGCTCGACATGTTCGTGACCCACCCGATTTGTGACGCCGCCCGCAACCTCGCCGCCGTTTGGGGGCGCAACTTCGCATATCCCTGCCAGATCCTCTACCTGCCCCAGAATGCCAATTCTAAGCATGCTGTCACGTACCTTCGCGGCGAATACGCCCGACTCCAGCGAAATATCGAAGCGATTGGTGGTCGTCCGATCACCGACGAGGGGCTGCGTCAGTCGATCGAGATATATAACCGGAACCGAGGGCTGCTTCGGGAGCTTTACGCCATTAAGCGCGAACAGCCCTGGTTGGTCTCGGCCGACGAAGCCTATGTCCTCGTTGCCCTTGGAGGGCTGCTGCGCCGCGAGGAGCATAATGACCTGCTCGAAACCGTGCTCCCTTTGATCCAGGCACGTTCGCACAAGCGGCAGGACAAAATCCGGGTGGTGTTTGAGGGAGGGTTTTGCGAACAGCCGCCCCTGGATTTGATTCGTTCGATTGCCCGCTCCTGTTACGTCGTCGATGATGACCTGATGATCGGGTTGCGATGGATTCTCGAGGATATTGCTTTGGAAGGGGATCCATTGTTCAATCTGGCCGAAGCCTACCTCGAAAAGTCCTCTTATAGTCCGGTGCAACACGATCTGAGAAAGCCGAAGGACCAGATGTTGCTGCAACGGATCCGTAATGCACGGGCGGAAGCGGCCATCATCACGGCGGCCAAGATGTGCGAACCCGGCCTCGAAGAGCAGGTGGCCTATCTCCGGGCTCTGGATCAAGAGGGCATTCCTTATTTCGTCGGCGAGTTTGAAGAGAAGATGACGAGTTTCGACCAGATGGAGCTTCAACTGGAGACGTTTGTTGAGAATCTTCTGTTCAGTTGATGCAAGAAAATTCACCGCAGAGGCACTGAGACCGCAGAAAGGTTTTGGCTAAGAGCTCACGACCAAACTTCAGGTGATGTCGCAATTCGGCCTGATTCTTGTTTGACACCCGGTAGAGAAAGGTTCAAGTCATGACAGCACTACCACAGGCGGACTCGATTGTTGGCCGGGGAAACCGTGAGGGAGCAGACTTATTCCGCCAGTGGTTCGAGTCGCTCCAGTTGGCCATTGAGAGCGGAGCCCCCTCGGCGTACGTCTTTGTCATGGGGAGCATGGCTGAAGTCCTGCGCGTGTTCGACTTACCCCTGGTGTTTCCTGAAATCAATTCATTGCAGACGGCCGTGCGGCACGTGGCGCATGAGTACCTGAACGAAGCCGAGGATTACGGATATTCACCGGACATCTGCGGCTATGTGAAGGCCGATGTCGCGCTGCAACTGCGCGGCGGCCGGCATCCCATGGGCAACGTTCCCAAGCCGGCGATGGCCGTGCTGACCAACGCGTGCAATACCTACATCAAATGGGCTGAGATCTGGGAACGACTTTACCACGTCCCGGTCTTCACGCTGGACATCCCGGGAACACGAGCGGCGGGCACCCAAACGTGGCCGGGCCATCCGGATTTTGAAAACGACCGACGCTACGTCCAGGCCCAGATCATGGAATTGATCACTTTGTGTGAACAGGTCACGGGCCGTCGATTTGACATCGACCGTCTGCGCGAGGTTTTGGCCCACTCAAATTCCATGGGGAGCGCATGGAAGCGGGTTCTGGAATTGAACCGGAGCCATCCTTCCGTTTTTAACGCGGTGACTGATGGCACGATTTATCTGGGAGTGGCAAACGGTTTTCGTGGCGCGGCCGCCGGCAGCCAGTTCTTCGATCACCTCGTGGAAGAGATGGAGTACAAGACGACCCATGGCATCGGGACCCTGATTGAGGAGAAATATCGCCTCATCTTTGTCGGCGTGCCCTGTTACCCCATTTTCCGCCGATTTAATGAAATGTTTGCGGAGTGGGGTGGAACCTTTGTCGCCTCCACCTATCTCTGGTTTGCCTCGGGGGGGACCAATCTCGGATTTCAATTCGATCTGAGCCGTCCCTTGGAGAGTCTGGCGGAAGGCGTTTTGATCAGCGTGCGGGATGCCATGGACAGCATGTTTTTTCAGGACCGGGCGATCCTGGAGATGATTGATTCGTTTCAAGCGGACGGGGTGGTCTATCATCCCATCAAAAGCTGCCGGACGGTTTCCACGGGGCTGGCGGACAACCGGCGGGCGCTCATGGCCCGGCGTGACATCCCGAGCTTGTTTATCGAGTCCGACATGATGGACCGGCGCGTGGTGTCCGAGGCCCAGCTCAAGAACCGGATCGACGCTTTCTTTGAGGGGCTCGCATCGCGCCGGCAGCAGGCCGTGATTCATTGACGCGAAATGGCATTGCTTTGTCGAGACATCCCGCCGGGGGGTTTCTCACCCGTCAATATTCAATTCTCAAAGACCAGACGCCTATTGGGGATTTCGGATTGGGGATTTCGGATTATGAACATCTTTCAAGCGGATCCCATTACATTGCGTGGAGGATTATTCTCCCGGAGAGGAGCTTAACCATGGCCTATGCAGCGGGGGTGGACGTCGGTTCCACGCAAACAAAAGCGGTCATCATTAACGAATCCAGGGAAATTGTGGGACGCGCGCTCATCGACACTGGGTCCAATGTAGGTGCCGCGGCCGAGCAATCCTACCTCGAAGCCCTCCAGAATGGTGGCATTCCGGACGAGCAGGTGGAATTTGTGGTTGGGACTGGCTACGGACGTTACCGGGTGACATTTGGCAACACCCAGGTGACCGAAATCAGTTGTCATGGTCGCGGCGCGGTGCATATGTTTCCCGGCACGCGCACCGTAGTTGATATGGGAGGACAAGACACCAAAGCGATTCGTGTCAATCCCAGGGGCGAGATCGTGGATTTCTGCATGAACGATAAATGCGCTGCCGGAACCGGAAGATTTCTGGGCGCCGCGGCCAGCGCACTCGAGATTCCCCTGGAGCAATTGGGGCCCATCGCGCTCCGCGCGGAGAGGCCGGTACGCATCAGCACCACCTGCACGGTCTTTGCAGAATCCGAGGTGCTTTCCTGGTTGGGTAAAGGCAAAAAAACCGAGGACATCCTGCTGGGGGTTCACCAGTCCATCGCTGCACGTTCCATTGGTTTGCTGCGGCGGGTGGGCATTGAAGATCAAATCACTTTCACGGGTGGAGTAGCGCGCAACATCGGCATGATTGAGGCGCTTCAGAACGGGCTTGGGCACCGGCTGAACGTGAGTGAGGACTCCCATTTCATGGGAGCACTGGGCGCTGCGTTGTTTGCGATGGATCAAATCGTGGTCAGCCGGACGCCGGCTGACGCTGCAAAGGAGCGATCATGATCTACACGGCCGGGATTGATGTAGGGTCGACCTACACCAAGGTCGTTGTGTTGAATGAGGAAGATCGGAACGTCGGCCGGGCCATGAATCCCACCGGTTTCAAGCTGGCAGAAGCCTCCCGTCAGGTGTACCACAACGCTCTGGAAAGCGCCGGATTGGTGGAGGCCGATGTGCGCTACGTCGTGGCCACGGGCTACGGTCGGCACATGGTCTCCTTCAGTGATGTCCAGGTCACCGACCTGACGGCGGGCGCGCGAGGCTCGATATTCCTCTTCCCCGGGACTCGCACGATCCTTGACGTCGGGGGGCAGACCATGAAGGCGACCCGCATCGACGAAACGGCGAAGGTGAAATCGTTCCGGTTGAACGACAAATGTGCCGCCGGGACAGGAGCCTTCCTGGAAAAGACCGCGCGATACATGGGCTATAACACCCGCGAGATCGGCCCGCTGGTGGCGACCTCGAAACATCCCGCCACGATCTCCGGCGTATGCGCTGTGTTCGCTGAGTCAGAAGTCATCAATCATCTCTCCCAGGGGAGCTACCCTGCCGACATCATGCAGGGAGCCATTTCATCTTTGGTAGAGCGTTCCATTCAGTTGATGAAGCGCGTTAAGTTGGAGCCGGAATTTACACTGATTGGGGGGATCCTGCGATTCGAGACCATGGCCCAGGTCGTGCGTGAACAATTGGGCGCTGCCGTCAATGTCCCCGAAGGGGATCTCGTTCAGTATGTGTGCGCCTTGGGGGCTGCGCTCCTGGGGCGTCGACGACTGCAGAAGCTCAACGAATTGAGCTCCATCGAAGGCATCTGCGATGCGGTTCCCACAGAACACTGAAAGGCGGATATCCCAGGAATGAAAGACCGGTCAGAACAAGAACGAGCGCGGCTGGAACAGGAAGGGCGCAGGATCCTTTCGGACTCAAGGCTTGAACCGGACCCCACGCTCACAGCGGCCGGGTGGGAACGCCGTTTCATCGCGGATGGCCAACGAGCGAAAGAGGCCATGGAACTTTATGCCCAATTGGGATTTGAAGTGTGCGCGGTACCGGTTCAGCCGTCCGCACTGGAAGGCGAATGCGAGGATTGTCGGGCAGTCTCCCTGCTTCAATTTAAAATGATTTACACACGAAAGAAGTAGGGCGATCAGTCTGATCGCCCTACGACGGAAACCTTATGGC
>JBAVHJ010000010.1:0-9222 GCA_049685715.1 Terriglobia bacterium
GTTGCGAGACACATCTCCGGCCATGGCCGTGGTCGTGGGCCTGGCCCTTCGCAGCTTCGACTAAATACTATGATACGCATCAATTTACTAGGTGAACGCAAGAAGCAGCTCATTACCCTTAAGACCCCATCAGGGCCGCCCAGGTCGTCCTTCCTGATCCTGATGCTCCTGCTGGTGTTTGTCGCCGCGGCCGCATATCTCTATCAGCGCTACCAGATGCTGAACCGCGAGTTGACGACCGTCCAAGGCCAGGTGAACGACGCCAAGGCACAGAAGGAAAAGAAACAAAAACTCCTCAAGGAAATCGAGGTGTTTGAAAAAAGGAAGAATATCCTGGAGGCCCGTATCGCGGTCATCGATGAATTGAAGAAGAACCAGCTGGGGCCAATCCAGTGGCTCAACGCGCTCAGCGAAGCGGTCGATCAGAGCCAAACCGTTTGGTTGACCTCGGTCGGTCAAACGGAAGATCACATGACCATTGAGGGGCTATCCACTTCGCTCAATGGGGTGGCGAATTTTGTCGCGTCTCTGAAACGATCAAGCGCCTTTGCCAATGTTTCCATCAACGAAACGGCCCAAACGAACATTTCGGGGATGGATGGATACACGTTTTCGGTCACCTTGGACACAAAAGTAAGAAATCTTGCAGCTAAATCGTAAATCGAAGAAGAAGGTTTTACGGCCATGGCCTTCGAAAAAATAGCTAGGCTCCCGTGGTATCTACAGCTCCTGATTCTCGCCGTCGTTGGAGGCTTACTGGTGGTGGGCGTGGAGATGGTTTATTTTCGAGATATGTCCACGCAAATCGCCGATCAGAAGAGCCAGTTGGACGGTTTGAACAAGGATCTGGAGAAGCTGAAAGGCGTCGAAAAACGGCATAGCGAATTCAGGGCGACCAATGCCCGTCTCGAGCAGCAGCTGGCGGGTTTGCGGTCGGTTCTCCCCAACGACCGGGACACCGATGTGCTGATCAAGCAATTCCAGGAGATCGCGTCGCGAAGCAATGTCCGGTTATTGCGTCTGCTCGCCAAACCGGTTACCAAGCGCGAAACCTCAGGGTCTCCGGATGCCTCGGGCAAGAAGGGGGATGCGCAGCCCCAGCTTTACAATGAGATTTCCTTTACGTTGGAGCTGTCGGGCAGCTATGCGGGTCTGGGAATGTTCTTCGACCGCATTGCGCATTTGCCGAGAATCGTGAATGTCAAAGATCTGGACATTGCCAGCGTCGCCAGTCCCGGAAAGGTGCATTTGAAGGTGGCGCCTCCGAAAGGGGCAACCGACACGATTGTGGCCACCTGTACGGCGACCGCCTACTTCACGGCGGAAGAGTAAAGATCCGCACAACGATTCATGGATTCGTGACCTATGAAAAAACGAAAAGCAATTTTCATCATCTTTGGGTGCCTTGCCCTCATGGCTCTAGTTTTGGCGTCCCTGACCTTGGGGGCAGAGAAGCCGAGTGGAAGACGCGAGGGCGCAAAACACAAGTCGGGACCTCCAAAACAGGCGGCGTTTCCATTGGCTTCGACAACCCCGGTCACGCCGTCCACGGATGAAAAGGAAGAGATGCGTCTGCCCGCGAGGGACCCGTTTCGAGCCCTGGTGGTGCATCAGAGCGATGAGCCCCTGTTTCCAGTGGTTCCGGGAAAGCACGGGATCCGTGTCAGGCAGTTGCAGTTGAAGGGAATTGTGAAGTCTGAAGGACATTATCTTGCAGTCATGGATACGCGGCTATCATCCGGCACGTTGTTGTTCCGCGAGAACGATGAGGTTTCTGACGGCCGGGTGGTGTCGATTACTGAAGACACCGTACTATTTCAAGAGCGGTCGCTCGATCCGCTGGGCAAACCCCTTTTGCGGGATGTCGTTAAGAAAATTTCGGGTTCGGGAGGAGTAATCCCATGAGGGCGCAGCACGGTCATTTAAAGTATTTCATCACACTGCTGGTGGGGGTTGTGGTCGGACTCAATGTGCTGACAATGCCAGCCTGGTCCGGCGAAGTTGGCTCACGCCCACCTTCTGTCACTCCATCTAATTCCGCCCGGCCAATCATAGTGCAAGGCGTGAACGTTCGACCTGATGGCGGAAAACTCATCATCGACCTTCAGACCAACGGGACTCCTGTCTATAAGAGCTTTGAGTTGGAAAACCCGCGCCGCGTGGTAGTCGATGTGGAGAATGCCGTCCTGGAGACGGAACAGCATCATTTTCCCGTGGATCACGTAAACATCCGGTCGGTGCGGCTGGCCCAGTTTTCCAGCGCGGCTCCTCAAATTGTGCGCGCGGTCATCACCTTCCGGAATAAGGTTCCCTATGCGTTCAGCCGGGATGGGAACGCCATCCGGATGTTAATTGACCAGGGCAACAAGGGAGTGGAGACGGCCTCCAAGCCACCCCTCTCCGCGTTGGCAGCCAAGACCGAAAAACCCTCGACTGCACCGGCGGGAACTCGCTTGGAGAAGACTGCCCGAACCCCGGATCGTGGATCAATTCAGAATCCCACTCCCAAGCGTCCAAGCGTAGTGAAACCTGAAACGGGTCCGCTCGTTGCCTCACTGAAACCCACGGTGGAGGCACTTCCCAAGGTGTCGACTCCTAAAAGGGCCGAGGCCATGCCGGCAGAGAGAAAAACACCTTTGGAGAAACAGAAGACTGTGGACAAGCCGGCCGTTGCTGTGAGCAACCCGGCCAATGCTAAACCGGTGGCCCCTGTGGAGAGTGCGTCGGTCCACGGACGGACCCGCCCCGTGCCTCAAGGCGAACTCGGCGGGAAACCCGTAGGCAGCTCAACCGGCGGTACTGCGCTATCGTCTGTTCAAGCGCCCACCCACAGCGATAAAGCACCGGTGAACGTCGCGGCTGTGCAGCCACCTTCACCTGCGCCACCAGCTCAGAACATGGCGTCATTGCAGTCCGTTCCGCCGGCCGCTCAGCCCGCCCCGACACCTGCCCCTCAAGCGGCGGCGAGTACCCCTCCGGCAAGCGCTGGCTCTGCTCCAGGTGACATCATCTCCCTTGACCTCCGAGACGTGGATATTCGTGATTTCTTCCGTTTGATTCATGAAGTGAGCGGCTTAAATGTCATCCTGGATCCCAGCGTCCGGGGAACACTGACGATCGCTTTGAAGGATGTTCCCTGGGAGCAAGCGCTCAGAATCGTGCTCCTGAACAATCAGCTGACCTCTAAACTGGAAGGGAATGTCCTCCGCATTGTGACCTTGAAGGGGGCTGAAGATGAGAGTGTCGCTGAGCGCAAAATGAAGGAAGCACAGGTGGCGATGCAGCAGGTTCAGGTCGAGCCCAAGAAGACCTTCACACGAGTCCCTAATTATATGAAGGCGGAAGATCTGAGAAAGGTGTTCGAACAGCTGTTGGGGAAGGGGTCCGATCTTGTTTACTCCGACAAGGATACCAATACGATCCTCGTGAGAACGACGCAAAGACAGATGGATGATTTGGACGCCATCATGAAAAAGATGGACATCAAAAAGCAGCAGGTGGAAATCGAGGCACGGGTGGTGACAGCCAATCGCAGTTTCCTCCGCGACCTTGGAGTTCAACTGGGAGCCCAACTGTTTTCTGTTGGGGCCAATGGGCCGAGGAATATTCTAACCGGGTCGCCCGTCCCGGGATTGAACAGCCCCAATATTCGGCAGCCACGTCCCCCAATTTCTTCTGCGCCACCTGCGACTCAGGTGGGTCAGCCCATTATCGGGCCTCTCCCGTTCAATATAAACCTGGGCGCGGCAGCCCCCACCAGTTCCCTGGGTTATGTGTTCAACGGTGCCAATGCCCTGATCGATGCCTTCATCACCGCTTCCGAGTCCAAGGGTCTCGCTAAACTCCTGTCGAAACCGAAAATCATTACGAGGAATCACGAAGAAGGCGAAGTCAACCAAGGGACGAAGATACCGATCCAAACAGTCGTCAACAACACCGTGAGCACCGTCTACATTAATGCCGTCCTCGACCTGACTGTCACCCCCCATATCACGGAAGAGGGAACAATTTTCCTTGATGTCAAAGTCACTCGAGACACCCCGGACTTTAATCAGTCTGTAAATAACATCCCGACGATTCAAACCCAGTTCCTCCAGACCAAGGTTCTCCTCAATGACGGAGGGACCGTGGTGGTGGGCGGGGTGTTGGTCGACGACAACGAATACAGCATCCGGCAGGTGCCCGGCCTGGGAAATCTTCCCATCATCGGGAATGCCTTCCGGAACAAGTCGCTGACGCAAACCACTAACGAATTGTTGTTCTTCTTGACTCCGAAAATCATTCAATGATAAGCCGCCAGGAGGGGGGACTCGACGCCCCCTCCTGGCGCATTCAGTCCAACGATTCCAGTGAAATTGTTAAAAGGCCTCGTGCAGAGGCTTTAGGTAGTTGGGCCAGGGTGCCCATGGGTTTGATTTCCAATGCTGAACAAGACACTTGAGGCCATCCATGAGAAGGTCAAGGGAACGGTTGCCGTGATGGTTGTCGGACTGGATGGTTTCATCATTGAGCAACAGGGAAGTCCCGAGGGCGACCTCTCCTTGGAAACGGTCGCCGCGGAGATAGCCACTTTGCTCCGGCAGGCTCAAACGTCATCCACTGACATGAATGCCGGAACGCTTGAGGAGGTGGATCTCCGGACGGAGCGGTTCTATATCCTCGTCCAAAGAATTACAAACGATTATTTTCTATGCCTCATCCAGGCGTTGGATGGGATCTTCGGCCGGGCCCGGTTTGAACTCAGAAAAGCAAAGGTATTGCTGGCGAGTGAATTCGTAATTTAGGTCCCTCAGAGTGTCGATCACCCCGATACGCGGAAACCACGGGACGAAGCCCCGATATCCTTCGGTTCTCAGCGTGGTTTATCACGCCCTTCATGGTCCGGTCTCCGGTCTCAAATTTGAAATCTCTTGTATTTCCAGTTCGCGGGAAAGTGGTCGGACGACCCGTGACGGACCTCGCTACCCCCCATGCAGGTTTTTGGATCCACGCGCAGGACCCCGAATTTCATTGGCTTCCGGATCAGGGTTACTCCCTGGAATGGGATGCGCAACTCCCTCAACCGGGACGAGGTGAAAATAAAATCAGCGTTCACCAGAGCACGGCGCCAATGGTAGAATCTGCAGTGACACAAGAAGGTGCTCGGGGAAACTCCAGGCGGGCACTGGGGCGCGACTTCCCGCTTCAAAGGTCAAAATCGGGCGTTTGCCTTTTTCAGAGTTCATAGATTCAGAGAGCGCAGGGAATGAGTCGATCGTTCCCTGTTTTTTTGTGGCGTCTCAAAAATGAAACGGTCAACCCTCATCAAAAGGCTGCAAGAGAATCTCAAAGAACGGAACCTGGACGCCTTCCTCGTCACCCACCTTCCCAATATCTTCTATCTGACGGGATTTAGCGGCTCTTCGGCGGCCCTCGCGGTCTTCCGGCATACGGCGGTGTTCCTAACGGATGGTCGATATTCCGAGCAAGCATCCCGGGAGGTCAAAAATGTCCGAATCAAGGCGGCGCGCGATGGACTGATGCCGGCAGTCGCTTCAGTCGTGTTGAGGCGCGGAGCCCGCCGTGTGGCCTTGGAATCGCGCCATCTGACCTATGATATGTACCGGTGGTTGAAAAAGGAACTTCACCTCAAGGTTCACCTGGTTCCGTGTGTGGACTGGGTGGAGGAGCTTCGGGCGGTCAAGACACCGGTGGAGATTGAAAAAATTCGCGCCTCCCTGCGCACCGTGATGGCCGCGTTTGAGGAGACCCTTCCGGCAGTTCGCCCCGGAGTCCGGGAAAGGGAGTTGAGCGCCGAGCTGGAATATCGTATGAAACGGCATGGCGCGCAGAAGGTGTCGTTTGATTTGATTGTCGCCTCGGGACCTCGCTCCGCCCTGCCGCATGGGATTGCCTCTGAGAGAAAGGTATGCAGAAATGAGTTTCTGGTTTTCGACCTCGGTGCTATACTGCGCGGATACTCGAGCGACTTCACACGTACGGTATATGTCGGACGACCTTCGGCAAGGGCACGCGAGATTTACCGGATTGTGGCGGAAAGTCAGGAATGTGCCATCGCGGGAATCGGGGCGGGCATCCCTGCGGCCCATATTGACCATCTCGCCCGAAACGTCATCGAGCAAGAAGGCTACGGAAGGAATTTCGTCCATAGCACAGGCCATGGAATTGGCGTGGAAGTCCACGAGGCTCCACTAATCGGCACCCGCAGCACGGCGGTCCTCAGGGCCGGGCAGGTAATCGCGGTTGAACCCGGCATTTACCTCCCTCATTACGGCGGTGTGCGCATTGAAGACATCGTGGTGGTGGATCCGCGGGGCTGCCGCAATTTGACTGAGACAACCAAAGAACTCATCACCCTTTAATCCACCAATCAGGTTAATCTCTCCGATGAAGAAGACACCTATCAGACCAAGCGAAGTGGCGGCGATGGATCTCGATGAAATCCGACGGCTCATTGATTTGGGTGAGAAGAAAGGGCTCGCTGAATTTGAGGTGGAGAAGTCGGGAGTTCGCGTCCGCATTAAATATAACCGGGGGACCGAACTCATCCAGGTTGAGCCCACCCGAGTCGCTGCGAATCCGGGTACTCCGGCAGAGAGCCGCGCCCTCACGCCGGAAACCGCTCCCTTGGGGACTGCCCACGAGCCCGCTCAGGTGGACACGGTGGACAAGGATCATTTCATGGTGAAGTCTCCCATCGTCGGGACCTTCTACGCATCCCCCGATCCCAACTCACCTCCCTTTGTAAAGGTGGGCGATCGTGTCAAAACGGGAGAGGTTTTGTGCATCGTCGAGGCCATGAAATTGATGAATGAGATTGAGTCTGAAGTTTCTGGGGAGCTGATCAAGGTCTACGTGGAAAACGCCCAACCCGTCGAGTATGGTGAGCCCCTCTTTGCGATTCGAGTGAGTTAATCAGTCACCGGGATCCTCGAGGAAGCCGGGAATGTCCCCGGTTCCGGCAGCCCGATGGATCGCATCCGTGCCTTGGTTCGATTTTCCAGCATTCTGCGGCTATGTTTAAAAAAATTCTGATTGCCAATCGCGGCGAAATCGCGTTGCGCGTCATCTGCGCTTGCAAGGAGCTTGGCATTCAGACCGTTGCCGTCTATTCCGAAGCAGACCGCAACTCGCTCCATGTTCGATTCGCCGATGAAGCGGTTTGCATCGGCCCTCCCCGAAGCAGTGAAAGCTATCTCAACATCCCCAGTATCATCAGCGCAGCGGAAATCACGAATGTCGACGCCATTCATCCCGGTTACGGGTATCTTTCCGAAAGCGCCTATTTCGCGGAAGTCTGCCAGTCGTGTCATCTGACCTTCATCGGCCCCACTCCCCAGGCGATCCGGTTAATGGGGGACAAGGCCCGGGCCCGGGCCGCGATGCGCGAAGCCGGTCTGCCGATCCTACCCGGCAGTGAGGGGATCCTTGAAGACGCAGCCGAAGCCGAAGCGGTCGCGATGAAGATCGGATTTCCGGTGATCATCAAGGCATCAGCGGGCGGGGGGGGACGAGGCATGCGCGTTGTGCGGACCATCGAGGAGCTGCGCGCTTCGTTTCGAACCGCCCAGTTGGAGGCGACCAACGCCTTCGGAATCGAAGACGTCTACGTCGAGAAGTACGTTGAACATCCGCGCCACATTGAGTTTCAAGTCCTCGCAGATTCCCACGGTCGCGTGATTCATCTGGGTGAAAGGGAGTGCTCCATTCAGCGGCGCCATCAGAAGGTTCTGGAGGAATCGCCGTCCCCCGCCGTGGACTGCGCCCTGCGTTCTTCCATGGGGAGCCGGGTGGTGAAGGCCTTGCAGACGGTGGGTTATCTCAATGCGGGGACGATGGAGTTTCTCATGGACGAAAGCCGCAATTTTTACTTCATGGAAATGAACACCCGAATTCAGGTGGAACATCCCGTCACGGAGTTTGTGACGGGACTGGACTTGGTCCGTAAACAGATCCTGATTGCTGCCGGGGAAGGGATCGATACCGTGGGTTCGGACCTGAAGCTTCGGGGCCATGCCATTGAATGCCGTATCAACGCGGAGGACCCTGACACCTTTCAACCCTGCTCCGGCAAGATTACAGCCTGGCATCCCCCCAGTGGCACCGGGGTCCGTGTGGATACGGCGATGTACGCGGAGTCCGAAGTCACCCCCTACTATGATTCCTTAATCGCCAAAGTCATTGTTCACGCGCGCAACCGCGACGAGGCTCTCCGCCGCATGGCTCGAGCCCTGGACATGTTCATTGTGGAAGGGATCAAAACGAATATCCCCCTGCACCAACGGATTATGTCTGATCCTGATTTTGTCTCGGGGAACATTGATACCCGGTTTTTGGAGCGCTATGCGAGTAGAGCCTCTCGCAAGGTGGCTTAGCTTGCATGCGACTGGAAAAGCTTTACGCGATCCTTGATCCCTCGATTCGGGGCGAACTCCCCTTGCTCACGATTGCCGAGCGACTTTTGGAGGGCGGAGCCCGGCTAATCCAATACCGCAACAAAACTGCCTCCAGCCGTCAAATGTTGTCGGATGTGCGGACACTGGTGCAGTTAGCCCGGGCCAGGAAGGGTCGCATTGTTGTCAATGACCGGGCCGATGTGGCTTGGTTAGGGCACGCCCACGGGGTTCATGTGGGCCAACTTGACCTGCCAGTTCGGCATGTCCGAACGATCCTGGGTCCCCGGAAGATGATTGGAATTTCGACCCATAGCTTGGATCAGGCCCTCGAGGCTGCAAAGACGAGTGCCACCTACATTGCCGTGGGTCCGATCTTCTTCACGACGTCCAAGAACGATTCCGATCCAGTCGTTGGGCTTGAAGGCCTGCGGGAGATACGTCAGTACCTCAAGCAACCGATTGTCGCGATCGGAGGCATCACGGCCGAAAACGCCCCGGATGTCATCGCGGCAGGCGCTGATTCTGTGGCGGTGATCAGCGACCTGTTGCGCGCTGAAGATATCTCGGAGCACACGAGGCGGTTTGTGAAGATACTCGGAAAGTGAAGAAAGCAGTTATCAGTTCTCAGTTGCCAGTGGTCAGTGGTCAGCTGTGGGTTTTAGAGTCCAGACCAATGATCTGGAGGATTTCTGCTGTTTCAGTATTTGAACAAAAAAAGGATGTAACCAAATTACATTTTCATTTTCTTCAGAACGGTAGTGTACAAGACTCACTGGCGTCTGCCAACTGACCACTGGTCACTGACCACTGGCCACTGACCACTATT
>JBAVHJ010000011.1:0-2158 GCA_049685715.1 Terriglobia bacterium
GAGTCCGAGTACGTACAATTGCGATAACTAGCTTATTAACGGATATTAAACTGCCGCGTAGCGGCTTAGTTGTGTGCTGGGCATGCTCAGCAGCTTGGAGGTGAAAGTCCTCTGCCCAACCTGATGGAGGTGAAGGGCTAGTGATAACGCAAGGGCTATCGCCGCGAGGCGAGGTCTGAAGGAAGCGTGGAGCAAACGTGCGAGTCGATGGACAAACACCGGATATAAGGCGTGAGCGTCGGACGAGCGGGCTACTTGCCGCAAAGTCCATATCCATCAAGGATGCAAAGCGTAGATCCGGCGACTGCGCACGGAAGGCGGCTGAGATTACCCCAGGAGATCTGTTCTGTGTCCGTAACGGACTGAGGCTGTCGAGAGGCAGCCTGACCGCAGGACAGAAGTCAGCAGAGGGCGTATTAGGTCATGACGTCGGCAAGGCTAGTGAGGCACTCCGAAGGCCGAAAGGCGGAGCAATGGATAGGCCGAGCCGGGAACGATGGCCGAAGGCCCGAACGAGAAGGAGAGGCTAGTAGGCCATGAGTCTCAAGGACGACAAGCAGCAGAATATCCAGATCGAACTGGATTTCTCTTGTGCGCTGACGGGTGAAGCCCGAGAGGCGGGAAGGGAAGAGACTGAATCGCCCGGGGTGACGAATGGACCCGAAAGCCCAGCTAGCACGAATCGATTGATGGAGGAAGTATGTGAGCGAGAAAACCTGAAGGCGGCATTGCGGCAGGTAAAGGCCAATAAGGGTAGTCCGGGCGTTGATGGGATGACCGTCGGCGGAATCACGGATTACCTGAAACAGCACTGGCCAGCCATCCGGGAACAACTGCTGAACGGAACTTACGAACCGAAGCCGGTAAGGCGGGTGGAAATCCCCAAGCCGGACGGAGGAGGTGTCAGAAAACTCGGCATTCCTTCGGTGCTGGATCGATTCATCCAGCAGGCGGTACTACAGGTTCTGCAGAGGCAGTGGGACCGGACGTTTTCCGATCACAGCTATGGGTTCCGGCCGGGGCGGTCGGCTCATCAGGCGGTGGCACAGGCGCAGCAGTATATCGCCGAAGGTCACGGCTGGTGCGTTGATCTGGATTTGGAGAAATTCTTCGATCGAGTCAATCACGACAAACTGATGGGCCAGATCGCCAAACGGGTTGAGGACAAACGGCTGCTGAAGCTCATCCGGGCATTCCTGAATGCCGGGGTGATGGAGAACGGGTTGGTCAGCCCGAGCGTGGAAGGGACTCCGCAAGGAGGTCCACTTTCGCCACTGCTCAGCAACCTCGTGCTCGACGAACTCGACCGGGAGTTGGAGCGCCGAGGCCATCGCTTCGTTCGATATGCGGACGATTGTAATATCTACGTTGGCAGCGAGCGGGCGGGGCAACGGGTGATGGAGAGCATAACGCAATTCATCACGCAAAAGCTCAAGCTCAAGGTGAATGAGGCGAAGAGTGCGGTGGCGCGACCGCAGGAGCGGAAGTTTCTCGGATTCAGCTTTACGGCTGGTCCAGAGGTCAAGCGCGTTATTGCGCCCAAGGCCTTGGATCGGTTTAAGCAACGAATCCGGGAGATCACGCGACGGGCGAAAGGCGTCAGCATGGAGACGACAATGGAGGAGTTGGCACCGTATATGCGGGGCTGGCGCAGCTATTTCGGATTCTGCGAAACGCCCGAAGTGCTGATCGGTTTAACCCGCTGGGGCCGGTTGCGACTCCGGGCGGCTATGTGGCGGCAGTGGAAAACACCGCGCCGTCGCCGAGCCGCATTACTGGAACTGGGGGTGCGAGAGCCGCTGGCGAGCAATACCGCCAGCAGCGGTCGCGGCCCTTGGTATCTCGCGAAGGCCAAGGCCCTGGCTGTGGGGCTTTCTAATGCGTACTTCAAATCGCTGGGACTTCCATCATTGTTCGAGGACTGTTAGCGCAACCGTCTCGAACCGCCGTGTACGGACCCGTACGCACGGTGGTGTGGCAGGGGTCGGCGGGTGACCGCCGCCCCTATGCCGATCGGAACTCGGCATAGTACAAGCGTCCGAGAATCACCACCCCTTGGCCATACCCGGTGCCGGTCAGGCTGGCGCCGGGAAAACGAATCGTTAAGTGACAAACCACCGCAGCATTCAGACTGGTATGTATCGCAATGGTTGCACGG
>JBAVHJ010000012.1:0-6497 GCA_049685715.1 Terriglobia bacterium
GGCTTTACCGAGCGGTCGAGCAACTCAGCACCCAATGCAGCCTCCAGCCTTTGCAGTTGCCGGGTTATAGCGGATGGTGTCCGGAATAGACGATCGGCTGCACCGGAAATGGACCCGGCCTGGGCAAACTCTACGAGCGCGTGTAAATCGTCGAGCACGGGAGCCTCCTAAAGTAACTCCTAAAACCTCCTCCCAACCAATAGCAGAATCGTGCGAAAACAGCAACATCATTGTGAGAATAATGAACTTGTGGAATTGTCGGTACTCCGTTACAAAAGAGCAGGAAGTTTATACTTTTGTGGAAACCCTGATGCCTCATGCGATTCAAATTCGGCAGACTGGCGGTCCCGAGGTTCTGAACTGGACACCGATCGAGGTCGGTGAGCCCGGGTCGGGTCAGGTGCGCCTGCGCCAGGCGGCGGCGGGCCTCAACTACATCGATGTTTATCACCGCACGGGATACTACTCGCAGCCGCTTCCCTTTATTCCGGGTCTCGAAGGTGCCGGGACTGTCGAGGCAATCGGGCAGGATGTGCGTGGTCTGAAAGTCGGCGATCGGGTGGCCTCTGCCGGTCCCGCCGGTGGCTATTCCGAGGTGCGGCTCATCGAAGCCGATCGACTGGTGCGCTTGCCGGATGCGATCTCCTTCGATCAAGCAGCCGCGATGATGCTCCAGGGTATGACTGCTCAGGTGCTGATCCGGCAGGTGTATCCGGTCAAGGCGGGTGACTTGATCCTCGTGCACGCCGCCGCCGGCGGGACCGGGCTTATTCTCTGTCAGTGGGCGGCCGCTCTCGGCGCGACGGTCATTGGTACCGTTTCGACAGAAGCCAAGGCCGAATTGGCTCACGCCCACGGCTGCAAACACACCATCCTCTATTCCAAACAGGATTTCGTGGCAGAAGTTTCCCGGATCTCCGGCGGCGAGAAACTCCCGGTGGTCTTTGATTCCGTCGGCAAGGACACCTTCTTACGCTCGCTCGATTGTCTACGACCACGCGGATTGATGGTGACGTTCGGACAAGCTTCCGGTCCAATCGACCCCATTGCACCCGTCCTACTGTCGCAGAAGGGTTCGCTCTTTCTGACACGGCCTTTGCTCTTCCACTACATCGCGCGGCCAGAAGAGCTTGAAGCTTCCGCTAGCGAGTTGTTCAATGTGGTGGCTTCGGGAAAGGTGCGCATTAACGTCAATCAGCGCTTTGCGCTCAAGGATGCCGCCGACGCCCACAAGGCATTGGAAGCGCGCGCAACCTCGGGCTCCACCATCCTGACCATCCAACCCAGTATCCAAAGGAGTCTGCCATGAGCAAGACCGCAATTACCTCGCCCGAACTTGCGCCGCCGGTCGGCCCGTTTTCCCAGGCGATCGAAGTCGGTGGTTTCATCTATTTCAGCGGTCAGGTCGGCCAAGACCCGGCCACTGGCAAGGTAGTCGAGGGGGGCATTGCGGCCGAGACGGAGCGCGTCTTCCAGAATCTCTCGGCGGTTCTCAAGGCGGCCGGAAAGAGTTTCGATCACGTTGTGCGCGCCGGTGTGTATCTCACGAGCATGAGTGATTACGTGGCGTTGAATGGCATTTACGCCAAGCATTTCAGTCAACCCTTTCCCGCCCGTACGGTGATCGCGGTGGCCGCGCTCCCGCTTGGGGCCTGCGTTGAGATCGACCTCGTCGTCAAGGCTTGAGGCAACACACGGAGGTTGATCTCATGAAGTACCCATTTCACATCGTCGATGTTTTCAGTTCGACGCCGTTCGGCGGCAATCAACTCGCGGTTCTGCCTGAGGCGGCCGGCATTTCGACCGAGGGCATGCAGAAGATTGCCCGCGAATTCAATTTCGGCGAAACGACCTTCGTCCTGCCGAAGAAGGATCCTGCAAACACGTGTCGGGTGCGCATCTTCACACCTCGGACGGAGCTCGACTTCGCGGGGGCTCCCTCGGTCGGCACCGCCTGTGCGCTGGTGATGAAACAGCATGTACGGCTTAGTGATCCAATCCGGCTCATTCTGGAGGAGAATGTCAGTCCCGTGACGGTTGACGTCGCTCAGCGAAACGCGGGGTTCCACGGCACGTTGACGTTATCGGGGAAGGTCGAGGCACCGACCGGCGCACCTTCTCCGACTGAACTCGCCGCCGTCCTATCCGTCGAGCCCGCCGCGGTGAGCCAAGTCTTTTTCGCGGGCGTCGGTGTTCCACTCTGTTTTGCGCAACTGAGCTCGAACGAGGTCGTCGATCGGGCGACGATCAATCGGGCTGCCTGGGCGGCAACCCTCTCGCGAGCGTGGTCTCCCCACATCTTCTTCTTCGCGGGAAATCTGCGGGATGGCGGCAAGCTCTATGCTCGCATGTGGGCACCCGCGCTGGGCGTCGAAGAAGATTCCGCGACAGGCAGCGCTTGTGCAGCCCTCGTCGGGGCAATGGCATCGAAGCCCGATTTTGGCGGGATGGCCTATCGCCTTTCGGTCCAGCAAGGCGTCTCGATGGGGCGCCGAAGCGAAATCGAAGCGGAGGCGCGCAAGCGCGACGGCGTGGTGACCTCTGTCAGCGTAGGCGGCGCAACAACCTACATCGCAAGCGGGGAGATCGAGGTGCCGCCGTCCGCGCTTGTGTCTTCAACCGTCGAGGGCGCCCCCATGCGTGTTAACCGGCGGCAATGAGTGACCAAGACGTGCGGGCTCAGGGACGTCGCCGGCTAAATTGCTGCGGCTTCTGGATCCATCGATTACGATTCATCAATGGGTGTTGTGGCATTAGATTTATGAGTAGGCGCTGTAGAGACAGAGGAGGCAGCATGAACAGATCAGTGTGTAGAGTGATGATGGGCGTCGCCGGGTTGGCGGTGCTCGGGATGACCGCAACGCTGGTCGGTGCACAAACCGACGGTGCGATGGCGCAGGCGCCGGATGCCGGCTGTGCGTTGCCTTCGGAACCCGAGGGCATTCCCGCCGCGATCGATGCGGCAATCAGCGGGCCCGCGGACAAGGATCGAGCCTGCATGAAGGCCTTGTTAATACCCGAAGCGCGCATGATGTTCGTTTCACTCGGCGCGGACGGAGCGCCAAGCTATAGGCTCGAGACCTTGGACGATTGGATCGCCCGCGTCAAAGCCCGTGGCCACGCCATGCTCGAAGAAAAGAAGCTGAAATTTCACATTGAGCGCTACGGCAACATCGCGCACTTATGGAGCAGCTACGTGCTGCACAGCGACGGCAAGCAAGTCGCGCGCGGCATCAACAGCATTCAAGCGATCAAAGAAGCCGGCGGCTGGCGAGTCACGGGCATCATGGTGCAGGCCGAGTCGGCCCCTGCGCCGCTGCTCCAGGAATATCTGCCGTAAGGGAGGCAAGCCTAAGAGCAGCGAGCCGGCACGGGCCGGCTGCGCGCGCGATTTGCGGGAGCTGCTCTGCTTTAGCGTCGAATAGCGTACAGCAGGGAGCAATATGAATCCATCGGCCGGTTACCGCTGGTTAAATTTAGCACTATCGCTGATAGCGCTATTCGCCGCCTCCCTCATGCTGTGGCGAGCGACCGACGCGTGATGTGTGCGGCTCTTCATCAAAGCATCCTGCGCGCGCTGAGCAATGGGGCGGCTCGATGATGGACGCAGCATATCCGATCGGCTTCATCGGCCTTGGTACGATGGGAGAGGCCATGGCGCTGACACTCGTCAAGGCCGGTACGCGGCTCCTAGTCTGGAACCGCACACGTGCCAAAGCTGAGATTCTTGCAGCGGCCGGTGCGGATGTTGCTCGAGAGGCGGCTGACGTGTTCGCGCGCTCCGCAACTGTCTTCCTGATGCTCGTCGACGGCGGAGCGATTGACACAGTCCTCGACCGCGGTGGCGCTGCCTTCGCGGCCCGGGTGACGGGACACACGGTCGTGCACATGGGTACGACCTCGCCGGCCTATTCGCGTGAGCTCGAGGCAGACATTCGCTCTGTCGGGGGGCACTACGTCGAGGCACCGGTCTCCGGGTCACGCAAGCCCGCTGAGGCAGGCCAACTCGTCGCCATGCTCGCCGGCGACGCAGACGCCATCGCTGACGTTCGCCCGCTGCTAACCCCAATGTGCCGGGAGACGATGATCTGCGGGCCGGTACCGAACGCTCTTCTAATGAAGCTCTCGGTCAATCTGTTTCTGATCTCGCTCGTTACCGGCCTCGCCGAAGCCGTGCATTTTGCCGACCGCCACGGCCTCAACCTTAATCAGTTCGTGGCAGTTCTAAATGCTGGGCCGATGGCAAGTGACGTCTCGCGTGTGAAGGCGCCGAAGCTCGTCGGCCGCGATTTCGCGGTCCAGGCAACGATCTCGAACGTCCTGGAGAACAACCGCCTAATCGCCGAAGCGGCTCGCGAGGCAGGCGTCGCCTCGCCACTGCTCGATGTTTGCCACGCGCTCTATGGCGAGACGCGCGCGCTCGGTTTCGGTGACGCTGACATGGCTGCCGTTCTCAAGGCCATCGAGGCACGCAGCGACCTAATAGATGATTAGTTTCTTCCTGCTCAGCCTGCCAATCTTTGCAGTCATCGGAGTTGGGTGGGCAGCGACTCGGACGCGTCTCGTTTCCCAAGGCGCGCTTGATGCGCTAAACGCGTTCTCGTTTCGCTTTGCGCTCCCAGCCCTCCTTTTGCGCCTCATCGCGGGCCAGCCACTTCGTCAATCGTTTAATCCCGAGTTCTACACCGGCTACCTCGCATCGGGCGCGATCATCTTTGTGTTGGTTCTCGGCACTTCACGCGTCGTCGCCGCGCGGGACCTCTCTACCGCCGGCGCCCACGCGACCACGGCGACTGTAAGTAACCTTGGTTTCCTGGGGCCGCCGTTGATGCTCGCCTTCTTCGGCGAACGTGGAGCAGGCCCGCTCGCGATGGCGATCTTAGCGGAGGTCATGGTTCTTCTCTCCGTTGGCAGCGTGCTGATGGGCGCGAAAGGCGGGCCGAAAAGGGGCATAGGTTCTTTGATCCTGCGCGGCACCATGTTCAACCCTATCGTCGTGGCAATCGTCTTGGGGGCAGCTCTTGCGGGCACTGGTCTCGCACTGCCCGAGGCAATTACGCGCTTTCTCGGCGGTGCGGCCGGCCCGGCGGCACTCTTCGCGCTCGGCGGGGCCCTCGCTTTGCAGCGTCTCGACCGCCGAACCGCCGTTGCCGCGTGCTTGATTACCGTCGCAAAACTCGCTGTTTACCCAATGCTCGTATGGCTCATTCTCGGACGGATGATGGAGCTCGATGCGTTCTGGGTGAATGTTGGCGTTCTGATCGCGTGCCTGCCGTCGGCCGGGAATATCTATGTTCTCGCCCAGCGGTATGATACCGACCCCCAGCAGGTCTCCGCCGCGATTCTTCTGTCCACGATTGTCAGCGTGGTGAGCTTTCCGTGCGTGGCTTGGCTCGCACTCGACTAAAGCGCGTCGCTATCTGTACCAACGTCAATGACGGCTTCAACGAATTTGATCGCCCAGTTACTCTTCGAAACCTAGACCTTTCTGGGCCGGACCACACCGACCGGTAGGCGCTCAATTCTCTGCATTTCGAGATCACGGAACTCGTCGGGGTCGCTTAAATAGTCGAGTACCATGTCGAGGCGTCGTGACCCCAGAAATTTTCATTGCAAACGACGAAGGTTGACACGCCGAACACAGCACAGCCAATGGCCCACTAGGTGTTTTCGCGCAAGCGTTGCTTGACCTTTGGATCGCTCAACGCTCTCTGCGGATCTGGAACGCCGAGCTCCCGCGCAAGGTCAGCGATTACCAGAATCGTGCGTAAACGGCAACATCATTGTGAGAATAATGAACTTGTGGAATTCTCGGTCCTCCGTTACAAAGAGCAGGAAGTTTAGGAAACCCTGATGCCTCATGCGATTCAAAGGAGAGGTCGAGACCGGTCAATGGCAGTTTCAGCTACTTTTCCATGCTGGGTGTGACCCCGCAAATGGGACGGTTGTTTGGTCCGCAGGACTTCGCGCTTAGTTTCGCGGACGCCATCGTGAATAGTTAAAAATTTAGCATCCAAACCAAAATCAAAATGTGAAAGGAAAATGTCAGATGAACAAAAGGAAAGCGGGCGTAGCATTCATTGCGCTCCTTGCGTGTGCCTTGGCTGGTCAAGCATTGGCGCAGGGCCAGGAGATCAAATTCAAATCCAATGCTGATGACCTCACGAAAATTCGCAGCGTGTTGGAGGAGTTCCGTCAGGATATTATTCACAAGGACGGGTACGCCCTATCGAAGCTCGTGCTGAACCCCGATGTGCTCTTTCATCACACCAACACTCAAGAAGAGATTGATAGCGCCCGCAAATATAACGCTCAGTTCGATGGGATTGGCCCGAGCCAGCTAGATGGATTTGCGAAACTCCTCGCTACTTCGAAGGACAAACTCGAAGAGAAATTTCGCAACATCGAGATTCGCCAGGACGGTCCTCTAGGGCTGGTGACATTTAATTACGATTTTGTCATCAACGACAAGGTTCACCATTCAGGCCTCGAAGTCT
>JBAVHJ010000013.1:0-6932 GCA_049685715.1 Terriglobia bacterium
GCCACAGGCTTTTCCAGTCCCCGGGCCTGCAGCGTCAAATTCAGGTGGCAGAGCAGACGCCCCCGTCTGCCTTGACTGTTGGGTGAAGCGAGCAGACCGAAACATCTGCTCCACAAGGTTCTTTAAGATTACCGCTTGGAGTACTGGAAGCGTTTGCGGGCGCCCTTTTGCCCGTACTTTTTCCGCTCCTTAATCCGGGCATCCCGGGTCAAGAATCCGCCTTCTCTCAGCCTCTTGCGCAACTCCGCATTGAATTCCAGAAGGGCCCTCGAAATCCCCAACTGGACTGCGTCGGCCTGGCCCGAAAGACCTCCCCCCTGGACATTCACCAGGACGTCAAACTTCCCTGCGGTCTCTGTGGCTTGAAACGGCTGACTGATGATCTTTCGCAACGTCTCGGTCTTGAAGTAATCCTCAATTTTCAGTTCATTCACCTTAAACTGACCCAACCCCGGACGCAAAAAAACACGGGCGACCGCGGTCTTGCGTTTGCCCGTTCCGTAGTACTGAACTCTCGGTGTGGATAATTCCGTAGACAAATTCAAACTCCTTGGAAAAAGTGCAGACCCTAGCCCTTGATGAGAAACGTTTCCAGTTTCTGCGAGGCGTGAGGGTGCGACGGGGCCGCATAGACGCGAAGCTTTTTCGCCATCGCCCGGCCCAATTTTGATTTCGGCAACATTCCCGTCACCGCATCTTCAACGACGCGGGTCGGATGCTTGGCCAACTGATCCTTCAATGAAATGGACTTCATCCCGCCGGGGTATCCGGAAAACCGGTGATAGAACTTTTGTTCCAGCTTCTTGCCGGTAATCTTGATCTTGTCCGCGTTGATGATTACCACATGGTCGCCGCCGTCAAGGTATGGGACATAATTGGTTTTCGTCTTGCCTGTCAATAATTTGGCGACTGTCGTGGCGAGACGACCCAACACCACCCCATTGGCGTCGATTAAATACCATCTGCTGTGAATCTCTGAAGCCTTTGTAAAATGCGTTGACATACCCTCACTCCGAATAGCGCCCGTAGGCGAAAGCAGCAAAATTATACGACAAGCTGTTCTTTGTCAAGCGCTAACTACCCTTTTGCAATCCCCTGTGCCGAGTTTCTCGACTTCAGACGAAACGCTGAAGGACCCTCTCCTTCTGGGCCGAAACCCCCATTTGATCTAGCGTTTACTCACAGCCCGTTGGTTGAGGCCAGGGTAATTTTGTCTAAGCATCCAAATAAATTAATGCCGCCCCATCCAGAACCAATGACCTGCTCATCTTTCCTTTGTGCGTACCTAAGGCTAGTACCTGCCACCGTGTGGAAATAGATTGTCTAGCCTGTATTGTTGATTTTCGTTCAGAAGAAAAAAGGAATGAATTTGTAGCTGTGTTTCCGATACTCCAGATATTCTGCACCGAACTCCTCCACGAGAAACCGCTCTTCGATGTTGATTCGAAATACCAAACTTGGGATTCCTATAAGAATCATGTATAAAAGGCCGTATAAGCTGCAAAAAGAGAGGGGCAGGCCCAGGAATGAAAAAATCAATCCAAAATAGCTTGGATGGCGCAGATGTTTGTAGATTCCCTGCTGAATCAAACGACGACCCTCATTGACGCGCAAGTGAGCGGTGAAGAAGCGGCCCAGGGTTCGAATACTGATAACGCGGATCAATATCCCCAAGAGAAGCAGGGCGACTCCAAGGATGCGTACCCAGACTTGGCGTGAAAGAGTCGGGGAAAGATTGTAGTAATCAAAGATCGGAAGGGCACATCCTATCCAAAGGGAGAGGGCTGGCAACACCATAGTATGCTTGCCCGGGTCTTTGAAAAACCGATAACTCTTCATCCCCACGCTGACATGCTCATAGGTTCTCCACACGAGGACTAATCCCAGAACGATCACCGTGAAGGGATTTCGAAGGGCCTCTATAGGATGAAGCGAAGCGCCGAGAAAAATAATAGTGAAGAAGACCCACCGCGCGGGCAAAAGAATCCGTTCCCATATCGAATCCGTAATAAAGGTCATACCGGGCCCATTTATTTAGTTGAAGTGTGGCCAGGAGAATAAAGATCGATTGGGCCAAGCCCGCCAATCCCCCTGATTTCTCCCCTCCACTCGGAATGCATTTTGAGCTGGATTTTCCTGAAGAGCCCTTCAGTACCGAATTTCCCTTTTGATTTCACCCTAACATGTCGCCTTTTGCAGAGTCAAGATGTGTTTTGTCCTGGGTTCCAAATGTCAATTCCATGAGTCCGATCCGGTGTTGCGATAATATTCTGCGGAGTTCCACGTCGGAAAGCCTCTTCCCTCCTCTGACCTTGCGCCGTTTCTTCCACATCTGGGGCAGTCCAATCATAGCCGCCATATTTGCCCTCAGGACTGTCCATATTAACCGCGGACTGGAATATTCCTGAGCAAAATCTCCTGCCGGCCCTTTACGAAAGAGAGAAGCGGCCAAGCCCACAAGAAATCGCAATCCTGCGTAATAGGGATTCAACAACAAGACTGAAAGAGGAAAGAGCTTGACGGCCAGCCAGAGACGGTTCCGTTCAACAAAAAAAATCTTCTCTGGAGAAAAAGCCCCAAGGGTTTGAGAATGGTGATGGAGAACGACTGCCCACGGGCTATAAACCGCACGCCATCCGCCGAGTCGGGCCCGCAGCCCCAATTCAGCGTCGTCACCGTAAGCAAAGAAGTCCTCATCAAACAAACCAACCGTGTCAAAGACGGACCGGCGGTACAATGCAGCGCAGCCATCGGGAAAAAGTGTCTCCTCCTCGCGGTCAAATTGACCATGATCTGTCTGGTCCGTCCCACGACCTCGATTCTGACCATCGAGGTAGATCAGATGTCCCACCTTATCGATCACATTCGGCTGATTATATTTCAGAATCTTAGAGGCGCACATGCCAATATCTCCAGCGCGTTCCACTGCCCGCACCATTTCTTCCAACCATGTGGGCCGCGCCTCGGCATCGTTGTTCAACAGCGCTACATACTGCGATTGTGACGCCTGAATCGCCTGGTTTACAGCACGACAGAATCCATGGTTTCGTGAGTTCTTGATCAAGTAGGCAAACCCACTGAACTCGTTCTCGAGCATTTCGAGGGAGCCGTCGATGGATCCGTTATCCACAACAATAACATGAAAATTGGGATAGGTTTGGCGTCGAAGAGAGAAAAGACTTTCCCTCAACAGATCACAGCCGTTCCAGTTGACCACTATGACTGTGACAGGCTTTTTATTCTCCATTTTGGGAAGACAAATTCCGCTCGGTCTCTTGTGTTATTCCAGCGGAGTCAACGGAGGGGTTCGAATATTTCCTGGCTTCAATCAGGAGCGTTGCCCCCCGCCCCCACAGGGAATCACACAGCGCGATCGGAATCGCAGCAAGAACCAGAAGAAAATAGACGAAATTTTGAAAAATGCCAAGCGCAGACGACGGAATTCGAATCTTGCCCTCGCGGGCATGCTTAGCCATCCGCGAGAGTGGATCGAGGGAAGGAAACAAACTGGAAACCCAGGCCGGGGCATCATCCCGCAAAGAAAAACGCTTTTGCCGGAGAACTTCATATCCCGTTTCTAGAAGTAAGCGCACTAATGCCCTGTCACTGAAGTTAACCAGGTGTCTTGGAGGATCCAACCCGTACCAGCCGGCACCGAAGACGTGAAACTGCCAGCTCCGAATATTGGGTACTTGGAGCACCAAGCGACCGCGCTCTGTGAGGGCCTTGCGGGCTGCCCTCAAAAAGGACCGGGGATCGGGAACGTGTTCCAACACGTGAAAGGAGGTAACCAGGGAGAATCGCTCGTCGCGCCAGGGAGAGTGTGTCAAATCACCCACCGCACAATTCAGCCCGTAAACCCTACGGGCATGCGCCACTGCCTCCTGGGATAGATCAAGCCCGCGAACCGCGATGCCCTGCCTAGCGAGTTCGTGCAGGAACGTCCCTCCGGAACATCCCACATCCAGCAGATTAACCGCTTCACCCTCTTTGACAACGTGATGGATGGCCTGGTTGACAAAACGAATATGACCGTGGAGGGCCCATTTCCTGTATAAGGATTCGAGCCGCTTTCCCACCGTTCGAAAGAAGTATTGGGTCCGGTTTGGCTCACTCCACCAGTAACCAGCGGGATAATAGGATTGCAACTCGACCTCGGTAGGCGTGGGTGCAAGGAAAATGATGCTACACGCTCTGCATTCGCGTAATGAAAAGGTCTTGTTCGTGGTCTCGAGAAGGCGATCTGTGGTTTGAGCGAAGAGAATAGTCCCTTGGTTCAGACACAACGGGCACGCAATATCAGCCATGGTTCATCCATCACGGGCTCACTGCTTCCCCGATCCTCCTTGAGATTCTAATCACTTGGGATTGGGACCAGAGGTAGGCACAGATACACCCCCGCCAAGTGTACTCAAAGGGAGAATCATAGGCTCGCTGAAATCACTTAAAATCGGAATCCGGCCACGTCTTTGCGAGACCAAGCTTGAGGGAGAGCAGTCCAGCGCACGTATGCTAATTGCGAAGGTTGGCATCAATTTTGGGTGTTTCGACGGCGCGGTCTTCAAAAATGGGAACCTTTAAGAGTAATGCGAGCTTCTCGAAGATGGGAATCCATTTGCGGACGGCAAGGCTATTGATGACGAAGCTCCCCAGAATCACCGGCAGGCGGGGCTTCGGCGCATGACAATGGACACAGTCGTGGTAGGCCTCAATCTTCCGATCGAGATGCGCTTGCCGCAACTTCTGCATCTTTTCATTGTTCCAGATCTCCTTCACGGGCTGCAGATTGGCGTTCCCGAGCGGTTCCCCGCGCCACATGTAACAGCAGGGAAAAACATTGCCGTCATGATGAATATACACCGGTCCCTGCCATAGGTAATGACAGGGATTCCGGCGCTCAACGATCTCCTTGGGCCGCGGGATACCCACGCCGTCGAATTGAAGTTCATCTTCCTTGATGCGTACCTGGTCCACTCCGGGGAGGTCCCACATCTTCCGGAACGCCTCCACTTCCCCGGCATTGTCCTTCAGACGGACCATTTGCACGATGGTGAAGATCTTGGAGTGCATCTCCTGCTTCATTTTCAGGAAGTCGAAGATCTTGTCCCGTGTGTCCTCGAATTTCGCCCCCTTGCGGTACTTCTCGTAACTTTCCTTGGTGGCGCCATCAAACGCAAAGATAATGTAATCCAACCCCGATTCCAAGAGCTGCCGATTGCGTTCGGGATTATTGAGCGTCCCGTTGGTGGAGATGCCAATGCGGATGTTCCTTTCACGGCAGAACCGGACCATCTCGAAGATGCGCTTGTTCAGCATGGGCTCCCCTGCCCCGTAAGGGACTGTGAATTCCAGGAAATCCCGCGCTTCTTCAATCACCTTCTTGAACAGCGGCATGGGGATGTCGACCGGTTCAAAATGCACCAGCTCCCGCGGACACATGGGACAGAACAAGTTACATTTCCCCGTGGCCTCCAGGAGGACGTACTTCGGACCGCCGCGCACCACTGTCCTGCCCGCCACATAACTCCAGCAGATGGCCATCCGGTTCCTGAAATGGGAGAGGGATTGGTTCATACGATCAATTTATCCGGGAGGTCTTTGCCCCGCCATAGGCCAGGAAGTTGCGCTCGATCGCCCTCAGATATTTCATGGAGGAATTAACATTCACCAGTTTCGGAATCATCCGGATAAAACGAAACTTTGATAGGAAGAAGGAGCGGTAGGCCTTCCGCTGCAATCGCCGCAAGGTCGGGTAATCGAATTGTTCTGTCTTGATGAGCTGGAACTCCTCACCCCCACGACTCACCAGGTCCGGGTCATAGAGGTTCATCTCCATCACCTGTTTGTTCAACTCCGTTCCGGGATACGGGGTGGCGATGCTGAATAAGGCCTCGTCAAGATCCAGGCCGCTGGCATAATGAATGGTCTGATCGATCTCCTCCAGAGTCTCCGTCGGAAAACCGATCATGAAAAATCCGAGCGTCCGAATCCCGTATTTGCGCATCCATCGCAGAGACTCTGCTGACTTCTCCAGCTTCAGATTTTTCTTGATCATTTTTTGAATGCGCGGACTCGCGGACTCAATGGCAATACAGATGTAATGCGTTCCCCCTTCGGCCATCTTTCGCACCAGTTCTTCGTCGAACCGTTCCAATCGCAGGCCGTTTCCAAACTGGAAGTAGACATCGGGCAGATCCTTCTTAACCAGGTCGAAAATCTTCTTGGCGCGACCCATATCCAGGTTGAAAATGTCGTCTTCCACCATGTATCCACGGATGCCCCACCGGTCGTACAACAATTTCAACTCGCCCATGACATTCTCGGGGCTCCGCCCCCGAAAGGACTTGCCGAACAAGTCATGGCAATAGGTACACCGCCAGGGACATCCGCGACTCGTAAACACCTGCATGCAGCGCTTGTGCTTGGTCGTGGCCCGTGCCGAACTGGCTGCAAAGTATTGCTCGACGTCCAGAAGATGATAGGCGGGATAAGGCAAGCCATCCAGATCCTGGATAAGCTCCTGATCGGCGGTTTGGACGACCTCACCGTTTCGCTTGAACGCCAACCCTTTCACATCGTCGAGGGAACCCCCCTCGGACAGCGCGGTGACTAACCCCGCGAACACGTTTTCCCCTTCCCCCTTGACCACAAAGTCACAGAAGTCCTGTGAGACCACTTCTTCCACCTTGATGGTGGCATGCTGTCCACCAAAAACCACGGGAACCAAGGGATCACATTGTTTGACCATGCGAGCGGCGCGGGCCGCGGCTTCGTACTCCACGGTCATAGCCGTCAGCCCGACCAGATCGAACTTTTTATGGCGCAACAGGTCAAAAAGGCGTTGATCGGCAGTCTTCTGATCCTTGTCAAGAGCGAGATCCAGGATTTCCACATCATGATGCAAGCGCTCCGCCATGGCCCCAACCATGGTC
>JBAVHJ010000014.1:0-2379 GCA_049685715.1 Terriglobia bacterium
GTCCAGGTGGATCATCACGCTTGGCATCAGCAATTGATTCGAATGCGGCAGGATTTAATCAAAGCCTTGAATCAAGCCTGCGGAAAGACGGCGGTGATGGATGTGCAATTCATTTACTGCGCTTCTCACGATGCCCGATCCAGAATTTCCGACTCCAGCTCCGCGAACCCACTCAGCCCATTGTAAGTTCATTATTCCTGATTCTGCTTTCCGGCCGGATCCGTTTGAGTAGAGTAAATCATTGCGCATTCCGGAACAGTCTCCCCAGTCGCCATTTCAGGTCTTACCATCACCCTCCCGCTGAGCTTCTAATCCAGTTGATTTTCGAAGGTTCTAATGTTAGCTTCAGTCCCTCATTTTCCCGAAGGATATCAAGGCGAAAAGATGAAGATTTCAGAAGACGAAGTTCGTTACGTGGCAAAACTTGCCCACCTGGAGCTGACCTCTGAGGAGATCAAAACATTCACCTCTCAGTTGAGCAGCATCCTGGAGCATATGGAAACACTGAACGAAGTGTCTACTGTTGATATTGAGCCCATGACGAGGATCCCCGACTTCGGTGAGCCGGCTTCCTTATCGACGCCCGTTCGGGAGGATGTCCCTCGACCTTCCATAGGGACTGAAAGGGCCCTGGGGAATGCCCCGGATCCGGGTGAGAAGTATTTCAGGGTGCCCAAAGTGATTGCGGATCGATAGTAGACAACTTAGATTCTGAAATGACCACCAGCCTATGGCCCATTTGAAACCGACCGCTTTTTCCGTGTCGTCGTTGCGTAAGGCGCTGTCTCGAGGCGAGATTTCCGCCCGGGAAATCTGTGCTGCTATTTACGAACACGTGGATCGTATAGATCCGAAATACCACGCCTTTCTCTCCTTCAGCCGCAAGCGCGCCGAAGACCAAGCCGCCCGACTCGATGCATTGCCTAGTGAACAGCGGCCGCCCCTGGCTGGGATTCCTGTGGCGCTCAAGGACAACATGCTCCTGGCGGGGTACCCCGCGACTTGCGGCTCCCAGATCCTGGCGAACTACATTTCCCATTACGATGCGACCGTTACCCGGAAACTCGAAGCCGCCGGGGCGCTCATCATTGGCAAGACCAATCTCGACGAATTTGCCATGGGGAGTTCAACCGAGAATTCGTCATTCTTCCCCACTTTGAATCCCAATGCGCCTGATCGTGTCCCCGGAGGCTCAAGTGGTGGATCGGCGGTCGCCGTCGCGACGGGAATGGTTGTGGGCGCGCTGGGGAGTGATACTGGCGGGTCGATTCGCCAGCCCGCGGCGCTGACCGGGGTGGTGGGTCTGAAGCCCACCTATGGGCGCGTGTCTCGCTTCGGGCTGATTGCGTTTGGATCCTCTCTGGATCAAATCGGACCGTTTGGGCGCTCGGTGAGAGATGTCGCCGAATTGCTCCATGTCATCGCAGGTCATGACTCGAACGACTCCACCTCCTCTCCGCTGCCGGTCCCGAATTTCCCGGGGGCCCTGGAACGTGACATCAAAGGCCTGGTGGTCGGGGTGCCTTGGGACCTTCTCGGAGAAGGTCTCGAGGTCGAGGTGAAGGAACACATCACCGAAGCCATCCGGTTGCTTGAGAGAATCGGCTGCCGGATCGAACCTGTCGAACTTCCCCATTCGAGATACGCGATCGATGTTTATTACATCGTGGCCCCAGCGGAAGCCAGTTCGAATCTGGCTCGATTTGATGGAGTGCGTTACGGCTTTCGCTCTCCGGACGTTCATACGCTCTCTGAGATGTACCGGCAAACGCGCGAACGGGGGTTTGGGCCGGAAGTCAAACGGCGCATCATGCTGGGAACTTATGCGTTGAGTGCCGGCTACTATGATGCCTACTATCTCAAGGCCCAGAAGGTTCGAACGCTGATTGCGCGCGATTTTCAGGAGGCATTCAAGAAGGTGGATGTAGTGGTCTGCCCGACCTCTCCGACCACAGCCTTCAAGCTGGGTGAGAAAACCGAAGATCCTCTCTCCATGTATCTGAGCGACGTGTTCACCATTACGGCAAATCTGGCCGGAATCCCGGGGATCTCCCTGCCCTGCGGAAAAGATCAGCGCGGGCTCCCCATCGGCATTCAATTTCTCGGACAACCGTTTGATGAACTGAAGATGCTCCAGCTCTCCCACGCTTATGAGCAGGCCGGTGGATTCGGAATCGCATAACGGGTCATTGATCAAACCGGGAGAGATGTTCGTGGGTCTATGGCGCACCCAAGCGCATGAAAATCTCACCCTCCGCCAACACGCAGGCGCGTCCACGACGGCAAGGGCGGAAAAGACCGGATCACGATGCTTCCCGAGTCGCTTAAGACCCCGCTTCAAGCCCACCTCAAGAAGGTCAATGCGAATCATTCAGGAAC
>JBAVHJ010000015.1:0-6720 GCA_049685715.1 Terriglobia bacterium
GAATGATACGCCGCAGGCGGACCCTGTTTTTTTCACAACAACGATCCAACGTAATCAATTGCTGAGCGTCCAGGAGACACATCTGTTTTCCCCCCGTCTGTTGAACACGGCGACATTCGGGTTCACGCGGGCGTTCGCACTTTCAGGGACTCCGACGACCGTCCCGATCCCCGAAGACTTGTGGCTGGTTAGCGGAACAGGTCCGGGTGCAATCAGTATCGGGGGCGGAGTCGTGAGCACCGTCGCAGCCGCTGTAACTTCGCCCGCCGGCACCCGCACGACGAGCAATGCACGGACCCTGTTTACGGTTTCCGATGATATCCACTTTACCCGGGGCGCCCATTCCTTGAGTGCGGGCGTTTGGATACAGCGTATCCAGCAGAATCTGAGCGGCGCACACTTGTCATTGACAGGCTCGGTGAGTTACCCCTCCTTGACGGCTTTTTTGCAGGATAAGCCGACGTCGTTTGTGGCGATACCGAATCCAACCCCGCTGGGCTACCGCTCGACAGAGGCAGCCTGGTATATCGAAGACGACATCAAACTCAGGCCTAATTTAACGGTCCGCATCGGTTTGCGGGATGAGATGACGACCGGATGGAATGAAGTGTCGGGGCGGGCTGCTAACTACCTCTTCGATGCGCAAGGGGTGATCCTGACGGACCCACTCGTCGGCCACTCCATCTTTACTCAGAACCATGCTGTCGCGCTCTGGCAGCCGCGCATCGGGATTGCTTGGGACCCGACGGGCAGCGGAAAGTGGTCAATGCGCGCCGGTTTTGGAATTTACAACGATCTTCAAGACAGTCTGGCGCATCGAATCAGCGCCAACGCGCCGTTCAATGCGCGGCTGTCCATTCCGAACACCCCCCTGCTGTCCATCATTCCGATTCCCGGGGGGACGCAACCGCCTCCCAGCTGCAATGCACAGCTTCAGGCGTCCAAGACGCCATGTTCGATCTTCGCCCCCGGCGGCGTCGATCCCGAGATGCGCACCCCCACCGTTCAGGAATGGAACTTGACTCTTGAACGTGAGATCGCCCGCAATCTTAAATTCCTGATCGCTTACGTGGGCTCGCAAGCGTACCACACCTCGCTGAGCATCGATCGCAACGTCGCGCCACCGCAGGTATGCTCGAATCCGGCAGGTTGCGCTAGCGGCGGAGTTGGAACGGCGGTGGCGACCGTTCCCCAGGGAACTTTGTATATGCCGCCTGGAACGCGTCCGAACCCGTTTGTGGCAAATACCTTCTCGTGGCTTTTTCAGGGGACCAGCAACTACCATGCACTGGCTCTCTCGGTTGTGGAGCGCGCCTCGCATGGGCTGAGCTTTAGAGTGAATTACACATTCTCGAAGGCGATGGACCTGAACTCCGCGATCAGCAATTCCAGCGGCCAGAATGAACCTCAATCCATTTTGGATCCGTTCAACTTTGCCCTCAACCGTGGAGTGGCGGCGTTCAGCCTGAAACACCAGTTCAATACGAATTTCACGTATGAACTGCCCATTGGACGGGGCCATTCCTTGGGCCGGGACGCCAGCGGCCTTGTGGGGAAATTGATTGGCGGTTGGCAGTGGAACGGGATTATTACGGCCCAGAGCGGATTTCCATTCACGCCCCAGGTGGGTGCGAATGTTTCGGGGACGGGCGATACCTTCAATCCCGATGTACCAAATTGGAATCCCAGCTTTAACGGGCCGGTGATCCTGGGCACGCCGGATCTCTGGTTCGATCCTCATGCCTTCACGCGGCCGGCTCCCGGAACCTTCGGCAATGTGGCGCGTGGGTCCCTGATAGGTCCGAGCCTGTTCACATTTGACACCTCTCTGTTCAAGGAGTTCAGCATGAACGAGAAGGTGACTTTGCAGTTTCGGGTGGAGACGTTCAATCTCTTGAACCGCGCCAACTTTGGGATTCCAAGTCAGGTGGTCTTCTCGGGCACAAACATCGCCAACTCCGCAGGGGTGATCACCTCCACCGCGACAACTTCCCGCCAAATGCAGTTGGCCCTGAAGCTCATCTTCTAGGACAGTCCCCAGTTTTTGACCCCAATGGGCTCTCGTGTTCCGAGCAGGTTCAATTTTCTCACCCTTGCTTGAATTTTGGAATTCGGGTTTGGCGTACTACTGGATTTGCTCTCGGGTCAATCTCATCAAAACGTCTATTGCCAGCCCAGGATTTCTCTAATCTCCTTGAAGCTGAAAGCCCTCAGCGCCAGCCCTGCAAGCATATAAATCATGAACCCACCCGGAATGCGGACCGCGAGGCCGGCCTCCCGGCACCAATACAGGAAGGCTGCCATGGCCATGCTCGCTACGACCGGCTTCCAGAGATAACCCAGCAAGGGAAGGGCCGTCACCTTTCGGGTCACGCCGCCATAAGTCAGGCAGAGCAACAGGAGTTCGGAAATCACCGTGGCAACGGCCGAACCGACATAACTGTAGCGGGGAATCAATAGACAATTGAGTGTGACATTCACGAGGACCGCAGCCAGCGAGACCATGAGGTTGTAGTGCTGCAGCCCGTGGGACAAGAGTGTGACTCGGTACAGAACGCGGCTCGAGGTCATCGGAACTATCCAAATCAAGATGGCGAGCGCGGTCGCGCCTTCGGAGAAACGGGATCCGAAAATTAACCGGATGAGGGGGAGGGAAACCATCGCACCCCCGACCGCCAGGGGCAACGAGAGCAGCAGGATGTACTTCTGCGTTCTCTCCGAGATGTGCCGCAGCATGGAAGGATTTCCCTTGCAGCGGGAAACCGCCGGCAGAAGATTCCGGTTGTAGAGAAGCACGAAGGAAGAAAAGAAATTGATGACCTTGTAGGCCGCGCTGTACTGGCCGACGTCTGAAGCCGGCTTGAGAAATCCAAGGAGCACCATGTCAAAATTGATCATGATCAGGGTGAACACGCTCGAAAGCCCCATGGGTAAGGAGTCTTTCAGAATCCCGGACCACGCGCTTAAATTGAAATTAAAACGGACAGGCCCGAAGTCTCTACGGAAATGAAAAAGGAGAAAGAGGGTTGAAACGATCTCTCCGGTGACCTGGAAGACCGGGATCCAGAGAAACTGCGAAGCTCGCTGCAAGAAGATGAGCGCCAGGGCGGAGAAGACCAGCTGTCCCAGGACGTTGGCCGCAGCCACGAACTTCATCTTTTCGAAGGCTTGGAAGACCCATTGCAGGGAAAACACCGAGGAAATGAGAGTCAACCCATAAAGCAGCACGAGGGTTTTGACGGGTACCGGTTTTGCGAGCAGAGAGACGGTGATCAGGAGTGCGGTCGCCGCAACGAGGCTTGAGACAAGCCGGAGTCCAAGAATGTTGGCGGTGTATGCTGCAACCCGGGAACGATCGCGGGCCAGCTCCTGGATGCCGTAGATATCGAGTCCCTGGCTGACGATCAGGCCGAAATAGAGCGTAAAGGCGACGGCGAAAGCAAGATCCCCGAACAGTTCGGTTCCGACCACCCGGGCAATGTGAGCAAAGGCCCAAAACGCCAAGGCCTTTGCGGCCAGATCGCCGGCTGCCAGGAACGTGAAATTAACCAGGAAGCTTCGGGCATGCCCCATGTCGTTTTTCTTTGTTCAATTCTTGCTGCTCGATTTCTTGTTGCCGCGACCAGTCTCCGTTGTGCTGCCGGGTCTCCAAGGGCCCTCATTCTTTTCGGAGGATGTGAAGGGGAAGAATCTTGGCTGAGCCTGAGGCGAATGGCTCACGACGAATCACACGGAGCGTTCGCCCGTCTCGCCACCTCTCCGCCATCATGTTCTTCAGGACAGGATTTGACCCCAGACGATCCAGGATGGTCAGGATAAGCCGATTTTCATCGAGCTGACCAACCCTGGGGCTGACGACGATGTTGACCCTTGGCAGGCCCTCCTCCTCCTCTTCAAGGAATTGGTAATCAGTGGGGTTACCACCGAAGCGGGCCGGGAGCAGTTCCTCGAGCAGCGAGATCAACTCACTTCCGAAAAACGTCATCCCCTCACTGGTGAGCTTGTCGTAGCTACGGATGTTCTCGATGTGCTGTTCGAAGCCCAGATCCTCCCAGAGACAACCACACTTTCGTCTCTCAACTTTGCCATAATCATCGCTCTCCACGTTGAGCAGAAGTTTTGGGCAACTGGGTAGAAGGGTCGTGTAGAGGAGTGCGTCGATGCGTGTGGTCGAGTTCATCAACTGTTTCTCGCGTTGGATCACGGCCAGCTTGTCCGTTAGGAGATGGACCTCATCGAGCGCTGCGGGGTTGCCGCAGGCCATTCCGATGTTGCCGATTTCTCCCATGGAGTACTGAGCTGCAGCTCTGCAACCGGTCTCCACCACAATCTTTGCTTTGGCTGGGGTGTAGGGCTCTGAGTTGAACCGGAAAAACGTACCCGAGATGTCAAG
The DNA here is from genome assembly GCA_049685715.1 of Terriglobia bacterium. Classification (GTDB taxonomy): domain Bacteria; phylum Acidobacteriota; class Terriglobia; order JAIQFV01; family JAIQFV01; genus JAIQFV01. The sequence continues at coordinate 4,394 of JBAVHJ010000015.1, forward strand.
CCTTCGTTCTTGCGCGGCAAGGCATACACGGACCCCTGAACTCGGATTGGTATGGAGTTCCGCGGGGCTCCCCGCTTTTCTTTTTTCAGCGAGCCAGAAGGCGACCTTATGGGCCTCTTCCAGGGGTGTGTACTCCGGAATCGGTAAAGGCCTTCCAAACAATCGGCTGCCATAGAGGGCATACTTCGTGAACATGAAGTACTTGAATGTCTTGGGGCGAGCGGCCAGCCGGCTGAGCGAAAACCACCTTTCGACTCGCTGATCGATCTTGGCGGAGCGGAGCAGGTGCTTCAAGCCGCTCACCACAGGGGGAACCCCATACCAGATTGCCACCGGCCTGCCCGCGAGCCCCAGGCATTCAATCGATAGGGAATGGTATGCCGCCTCGTGTGTCAGGAGGTCGAAATCGACGATGATCCTCGTGCCGACACTGCGGGAGCCTCCCGTTCGGAGTTCATAGTCTCGTGCCAACAGAGGATTATGAAAGTCCTCGGGTCGGACCCGGAACTCCAGCCCGGTGCGACGCACTGGCTGGCGACCCTTGAACTCTTCGAACGTTACGTAGACCCCTGCGTCATAAAGCTTGTCCAGCGTGGATTCCACTCCATCGCGACGGACAAGGGCAGCGATGGTGGTGAAGTCAATACCGGCATGTTTGAGGAGCTTGACATAAGGACTGCGGGGATTGGCATAGATTCCCCGCTCAACCACCCTCAGAAAGGACTCGCTCCGGTTTTGCAGTTGTCCCACAATTTTCTGGCGACACTCCTCTGGCGTAAGGGGGTGTCGCAGGTATCTCCGAAGACCCGAGAAGTACCTGAAGAACATCTTTAAGTCATCGATCATTGCAGTCCCGCGCCTATGGAATCTTCATTTGCTTGCTTAGGGCCAATGATGGACCCACGATTGAGTTGAGGCTCGAAAGTAATCCGGCTTACTGGATCAGGCCGATCAAAGGCCAGTACCAGGCCAGGAGAGCCAGGAGAACAAGGAATTCGAACACTGCCAGGCAAATTCCGACCTTCAGAAAATCCCGCGCTTGAAAATAACCGAAAGAGAAGCCGGCAATCGTCACCCCCGACTGATAGACGAAAATCTTGCCCGTGAGGGCAAGCGTCCAGGCCAGTCCTGCCGCCACGGGGCTCCAATGGTGTGCCAACGCAAAGTTCATCACCGTGGGCATGGAGGTGGCGAGCGTTGTGGGGTCGCTGGGCACCAGGATGTGATAGGCGAAGGAGGTCCAATAAAGCACAATGGCGGAGGGGGTGAAGCTGTAAGCCCACGGGCCCCAGACAGTGCCGAGCGCCTGGGTCACAAGGTTGAGGGCGCCCGTTTTGATTAACCCATCGCCCAGGCTCAAGGCGGAGGCCGTAAACACAAAGGGGAGAAAGTTGATTTGTTTCAAATCCTCCGGTTCAAGGACACCGATTCGCGGTAATGTTGCCAGCAGCGCAACCCCCATCGCGATCATTCCCGGGTGGATGTGATGGATGAAGTCAGTCACCCAAAGGGAGAGCGCCGCCATGAGAAAAAGCATGCAGCGCTTCTCAATAGCCCCCCAAGCTTCCTTCCGCGGCGGGTCTGCCTCTGCGGGACCTTCATTGATTTCAGTCTCGAGATGTCCAGCCGGAAAGAGCCATAAAATCACCAGCCAGCAGACGAAAAGGCTGCCTAACAAGGCGGGAAGCATGGCGAGGAACCACTGGCTCCAATAAACCGGGGTGTGTCCGACCTTTTCGATGATGCCCTGGGCCACTATCGTCGAACCGCCCGTAATCATTAATTTGTCAAAGAGTGTTGCAGAAAAAGTCAAGCCGACGAACAGACCGCGCGCCGGCAGAGTCTCGGGTCCCCAGCCTCTGGCCGTTACGACTCCAATGCCGATACCCGCCAGGATGATCACGCGCGCTATCCCCGAGGGCACCAGGAAGTTCAACAGAAGGCTCGTCAGAAGGAAACTAAAAACCAGCCGGGAATAAGACACCCCCGAGCGGCCCATCAGCCGGGCAGCCAGCCGATGTGCAAGACCCGTCTTTGTGATCATGAGACCGAACAGGCCCGCTGCAAAAACGAACCAGGCGGAAATGTTAGTGAATCCCCCGAAAGCCGTGGAAGAGGGAACTCCAACCACGGTCCAGAAGAGATAACATCCGATGAGTCCTGTGAGTGCGTGGGGGAGGACTCGAGCCACCCACATGATCAGCACCAGGAGGCTGATGGCGAGCGCGTGCCGGGGTTGCGGGTTGATCGAGGCAGGAAGGAACCACAACGTGAGGGGTAGCGCGAATGCCAGACTCAGAACAAGGGTTCTTATCCGAAGTTTCCAC
>JBAVHJ010000016.1:0-1641 GCA_049685715.1 Terriglobia bacterium
GCTCCATGAAGACACTGGCGTCCATTGCCAACGGCTTCGCCTCGAACCTCATAGAGCGCGCAGCGGACGTCATGATCAAGGAGAAACGGAAGCTCGTCCTTGTGCCGCGCGAGACGCCGCTCTCTGCCATCCACCTCAGGAACATGCTTACCCTTGCCGAGGTCGGGTGCCATATTATCCCGGCCATGCCTGCGTTCTATCATCATCCCAAACACATTTCGGACATGGTGGACTTCATCGCCGGACGGGTGCTGGACAGCATGGGGGTCGAGAATGATCTGTCGCCGAGGTGGGGTATATGATCTAAATTGCGGAATGTGGTTTGCCCCGGCTCTTGCGAAAACGCCGGGACAGGTGGAATGCGGATTTAAAGGGCACGAAGTTGAAAATTTCCACTTTCAAATTTCCAATCATCAATTTCCAATAACGGTCAGAGATCAGTTTCGATTCTGACCGATTATGCGTTGAATTCGGTACCGCCGCTCTCGCCGAGGTTCTTCATCCATGTATCGAGCGTAGAAGAGTCCTGCTTGGCGATCACGTCCTCTTCCACAAAAACGGGCGCACCGATCCGCATGGCGATGGCGATTGCGTCGCTGGGACGGGAATCGATATGGAACTCCTTGTTGTTGTGCAGAAGGTAGAGCGAAGCGAAGAACGTATTGTCGATCAGGTCGCTGATGACCACGCGGGCGATCTCGACCTCTAGGCGGTCGAAGATACTGGTGATCAGGTCATGGGTGAGGGGACGGGCAGGTTTGACATTGCTCATGGCCAAGGCTATGGAATTACCCTCCGCGGCCCCGATCCAGATGGGCAGGATCTTTTTTCCTGTTTCATCCTTCAGTACGACGATGTAACTGCTGTTCCGGCTGTCGAAAAGGATGGTATTTACATTCATCTGGACCCACATGTACGTTCGCACCTCTTATTATAAAATACCACACCGATTTTGCTAAGTAAAGGGATTATTTTATTGACTTTTCTTGAAGATGCGATATACTTTCACACTTGTAAACAGCGAGGAAAATGTTGACCATCGATGAAACAAACCCTGACTGAAATCCTGCTCCAGGCCCTTACCCGGGCCAAAAATAATGGTGAACTGAAGCTCGAAACACAGCCGGCAATCACGCTCGACACCCCGAGGGAAAAGAACCACGGAGACCTCGCCACCACGCTTGCCTTGACCCTGGCGAAACCGGAGTCCAAGCCACCCCGTAAGATCGCTGAGATCATTGTCGCCAATATCCAGGACGAGGACGGGGTCCTCGCGAAGACCGAGATCGCGGGTCCGGGGTTCATCAATTTTACCTTCAAGCAGGACCGCTGGCAAAAGACGCTCTTTGAAATAGATACAGAAGGCCCCGCTTACGGTTTGAAGAACATCGGCAAAGGTGAACGGGTGCTCGTAGAATTCGTGAGTGCGAACCCGACCGGACCTCTGCACGTAGGGCACGGCAGGGGCGCGGCCATCGGTGATGCCCTGGCGAACCTGCTTGCCGCGGTAGGGTACGATGTCACCCGGGAGTTCTATATAAACGATGCCGGCAGGCAGATCCGTCTCCTCGCCCAGTCTGTCTATGCGCGATATCAGCAGTCGTTCGATAATGACGTGTCGTTTCCCGAAGACGGCTACCA
>JBAVHJ010000017.1:0-4207 GCA_049685715.1 Terriglobia bacterium
CGTCAAAAAGGCAAGCAAGGCGGGAAAGAAGAAAGGTATTTTGACCCCCACCACCTTCAGCCTTCTCCACGCCACCGATTTTGCCGATCGCCTGGCCTATAAGATCATTCCGCCCCTGAAAGCGGGCATGGTCGTCCTGGCGGACCGCTATGCGTTCACCGCGTTCGCCCGCGACGCAGCCCGGGGCGTGCATCGAGAGTGGGTGCGGCGCCTCTACAACTTTGCGGTCCGACCGGACCTGGCGTTTTATTTCCGGGTCCCGATCGATGTTTCGGTCAAACGGCTGTTGGTCGGACGGACGCAGTTGAAATACTACGAGGCGGGAATGGACCTGCATCTCTCGACCGATCCGGTGGAGAGCTTCCGGTTGTTTCAGTCACGAGTGCTCCGCGAATACGACCAAATGGTGAAGGAGTACAATCTCATTGTGATCGATGCCCGGGAATCCATTTCGGTCATGCAGCGTCAAGTGCGCAGCATTGTGCAAAAGGAGCTGGGGTTGTGAAGAAGTTGTCAGTGGTCAGTTCTCAGTTGTCAGTGAGGGAGATAAAAAACCATCAAGTACCAGAGTTGGTCTCCAAGAGGATGTGACGGTAACAACCACCGCCGGGTCTCATGGAAGTTCGTGTTCGCATACTGGCAACTGACAACTGAGAACTGAGAACTCATGACTGAAACCATATCGCAAATTTCACTCGATCAGAGGACTCGACAATGAACTCCATGACACTCGCCGAAGTCCCCAAGAGATTTTTTGGATTGGGGCTGCCTTACATCGACCTCCGCGAACTCAAAGGCAAGATTATCGTGATCGAAGGCACGGATGGGGTCGGCCGATCCACGCAGATTGCAATGCTGCGCGACTGGCTCGAAGTGCAGGGTTTTGCCACCATGGAGACGGGTTGGACGCGGTCCGAGTTGATCGGGCAAACAATTACCGAGGCCAAGGAAGGTCATAGCCTGAACAAGTGGACGTTTAATCTCTTGTATGCCACCGATTTTGCCGACCGCATGGAGAATAAGATCATCCCGGCGCTGCGGGCCGGCTATATTGTCCTGGCCGACCGTTATATCTATACAGCTTTTGCACGAGCCCATGTGCGCGGCGTGGATCCACGCTGGGTTCGGGACTTATTTGGATTTGCATTGGTTCCGGATATTGTTTTTTATCTGAAGATTGAAGTGAAGACTCTGATCCAGCGAGTGCTGGAAGCGGGGGGGATGGATTACTGGGAATCGGGGCAGGACCAAAATCCTCACTCTGATATGTACGACAGTTTCAGAAAATACCAGTCGCAATTGCTCCGGGTCTATGATCAACTGGCCCTGGAATATCAATTTCAAGTGCTCAATGCCCGACATTCCGTGCAGCGGACGCAACGCGCCCTCCAACAAGCCATCACCGAATACCTGTTCGAAAAGCCAAAGACTCCCGCCAGCCGCAGGAGAAGCCCGGTCGTGAAGGCCCTTTCGACGAAAAGCACAGCTTGAGTCATCTGAACGAGGACCAGGGGATTCGGGTGCACCAGGGGTGCCTCGGGGACCCAGAGACTCAAAGAGGCGTATCCGGCAGTGTCGGTGCGATCCTTCCCATTCAAGCGGATGCTTTGTCCCCGGTGGGATGCAGGACCAGCGCCGGCTGAATGGCAGGGGAGGTCGGCCCTTCTTTCAATGCCGCAGGAATCCTTTCGAAGAACCTGAGCAAGGCAAGTCTCCTCAGGTGAGCGCCAATCCTCTTCCGCTGAGTGTTCTGTTTCACCGCGAGAACGCGCATCAGACGAAGCAAGTGCCTCTCGAGATGAGAGAGTCCACTTTTGCGGAGTTCCGCCCGCAGGGACCTCACCGTGGAATGAAGCACGCTGCTGTCGTGCAAAATCCCTAATTCATCCTGGAGCAACTTCAGTTGTTTCAGAATGCGGATAGCGCGATGCGAATCAAACGCCCGTGAGAGAAGTTCAAGGGAGTATCGGAACTTCTTCACCTGGATTCTCAACCGATGGTATTCGTGCAGGGTCGGTTTTGAGGACACTCTCGCAACACAAGGGAGGATTGACCCCAGCCCGCTTTCAATATGACGCCGGGCGAAGATCACCGGCAGGTCTGGGCCCCCGCCTTCATCCTCACCTTCTGTCGTTTGGGCATCCCGATGAGGGTGTTGAAGCAACTTGGAAATGTCGGCTTCGAGCTCGTCCATGTCCAGTTCGTCCAATCGAGCAAACATCTTCTTCCGAAGCCGCCGCTGCCGGGATTGCTCCATGGCCAGCGAGTACTCGAGGGGAATGGCGTACGCCTCTCCTAACTCATCCCGCCACGCTTCAAGCTGCTCGACATTGACATCCACCTCGCGGACCAGACCCAGGGCCCGGGTCACCCGACGAACAGCTCTCATCCCCTGCTTCAGTCTCTTCTGAGAAAACAGTTCTGCATAGATACGCAGGGCTTCGCGCAATCGTCGGGAGGCCACACGCATATCGTGTAAGGCCTCGATGTCAGTTCCACCATGCATGCGTTTCTCGTATTTGAGGAGGTCATCCAGCCGGGTCTGAATGGCCTTTTCAGCCATCTTCAATAGATTCAGCCCGCTTCGAGACCGCGCGGGCGGAGTGATCAGGGTCGACACTTCCTTGGAGACTTCAAGGTTGTCTTTGCTCATACGATCATGGACTCGTTATCGGCTTTGCTGTCCTCCATCATAGTCCTGACGGAAGAGTCTCGCAATCTCAACCGGGGAATGCAAGTCAATCCCTGGATAAGAACCTGATCCACTGAATCCCCTCGTTTAGAATTCATGGATAACCGGGACGGCGGTGCCCTTCGGCAGGGAACGTGAAAAGTGGCCAACGGGATGCGGCGTGTTGCTTCTGATGAAGTCCCCGCGATCCTGTTTTTTTGCAATCGCAGGCTTTGGCCAGCAGGTCGCTCGAGCCCAGGATCCCGCAGGGCGGGATCACCCCTCCCCAAGCGAACCCATCCAGGGGAATCTCTCATGAGTCACTCAAAGGTCTCATTCTCAGTCGTCCCTTATTCTCAATTGCCCGCCATCTCCCCCTTGGCTTATACTCCGCGCGAAATCGTGGCAAGGTAAAGAGTCCGCGAGAGTGAACGGGTATGTTGGATCAGACATTCGCCGGAGTGAACGATCAGCCTGGCCCCATGGGGAATTGGGCCCGGAGAGGGACTCCCGGAGGCTTCCCCTGCGAATGATCTTAAAAACCTTTGTTGCGCTATTTTTTCTGGTGTCTCTCACGGTACTTTTCAGCCACTTTTATCTTGATGCGCCGATCGCCTTGTTCTTCAATAAGGAACTCAACGCAAGCTCCCAACTGGGCGGCCCTATTGAACACCTCACCCACATCGCCAGCTATCTGTTCCTTATCGTTTGCGCCATTGGAATTGGAGGCTGGGCGGTGTACTTGTGGTTGCGGTACTCCGGAATCGAAAATGAGCACAGACGCTTCTTTCAATTAATAAGCATCACGGTTCCTTCGGCTTTTCTCTTGAAATCTTTCCTTCAAGACGTCTTCGGTGCACCCAGCCCTCATGTTTGGCTGGACGACCCCGGGCGATGGGGTTTCCACTGGTACAGTGGAGCGGGATATTTGAATGCCTTTCCCTCCGGACATATGGCGGTGTTCACCCCGTTGTTCATCGCCCTGGGGCGATATTATCCGCGATACCGACATTTCTTCCTGGCCCTGTGGCTGTTGCTGGCAGGCGGCCTGATTGCGACCGATAGTCATTTTCTTAGCGATGTGATTGCCGGGGCGTATCTCGGTTTTCTGGTCGATTTTTATGCGGGGGTTGGTTTGTCTATCCTTCATGAATCAAGGGCGGGTGGACGATGAAGAGGCGACACTTCCGCGCAGAGAAGCTAGAGCCGGGCTTTACTTTGCGAGGAGTAGGCGCAGAATAATGATGGCGAAGCAGAGTGCAGGTCTGTTGATGTACCGCCGCCGCGGCGGCATCCTGGAATTTTTCCTGGTGCATCCGGGGGGACCGTTCTGGGCGAAGAAGGAGCTCGGGGCCTGGTCCATTCCCAAGGGCGAGTATGGCGCAGAGGAGGATCCGCTCAAGGCGGCGAAGCGCGAGTTTGAAGAGGAAACGGGGCTGAATCCCTCGGGAGATTTCCTTGCTCTGTCGCCGATCAAACAGCCTGGCGGCAAGATGATCCACGCCTGGGGCTTCGAGGGTGACTGTGATCCGGGAG
>JBAVHJ010000018.1:0-4222 GCA_049685715.1 Terriglobia bacterium
ACCCGTGGGTGATTGGAACAAGGAGCGCTTTAGAATTGGTTACCGCTCAATCGATTGTTGAGTTGGTTCTCATGCCACAGGAGTGGTTCATGTTTGAGCCGACACCAAGTCGCCCTCTCCGCCACCGCGGATGCCCCGACAGCGGGAGGTTTGATGTTAGGGAGAAGAGAGGCGTTTGTCAAACAGGTGATCTGAGGAACCCGATCAAAACGTCGCATTGGTTAGGCAGGAGGGAAGGCTTTCACATCCCAAGTGAATTCGAATGAAGAGGGGGACTCATGGGTTCACGTGCTTCATGCAGCGGTGTGCGAGCCTAATTCGGCGGGCGCGTTCGAGTCGGCTGCCGGCGATCCGGGATCGGGTTTAAGCTGCGAGTCACTCGGCAACATAGACGTTCTTGAGCTCCGGCCACCGACGCCCACCTTTCGGGCGGTGAGGTCGTTCAGGGCATTCAATTCATGCTGGCGGCGGGCAAGGATCTCGTCCCACATGTGCTCATTGTAGATGCATCCCGGATCACCCGCCTGGACGTCCCCCGTGTAGCTCTCGGCCCGCGCGCGGCAACCCCCACAGAAGAAGCGATAGTCGCAAACCCCGCAGTGATCGCCGCGATCGTCCCGGTCACTCAGGATCGCTTCCAGCGGCTGGTTCCAGATTTCTGTAAAGGGCGTCGTTCGGAGATCGCCGATGGTCCGGGTCGGCATGTAGACACACGGGTTGACCTGGCCGTTGGGTTGGATCGAACAATAACACCGGTGGGCCCCGCAGCCGCCGATGTACTTGGAGACGACGCGTGCCTGCTGGCCCCGGCCGGAGCCGCCGTGTCCCATCGCCATCATCCCCTCCGGATCTCCGAACATCAGGCAAGTCCGCCCGAATTGGGGCGCCGTTGACATGACGCTGATCTTTCCATCGTCCAAAGTTTTCTTAAGGAGTCGCAAGAGGTCTTCGCGTTGCGACGGGGACATATCTTCGTGGGCCATTTCCACACCCCGTCCGACGGGGATGAAATTGAAATGCACGAAGGTGTTGGCGCCGAGGGAAATGGCCAGGTTGATCATCTCCTGCGCCTGCTCCACCGTATCCCGGGTGAAGCAGCAGGCGATCCCGCATCGCATGCCCGCCGCATTCACGTTCTTGATTCCCTCAATAGACCGGGCCCAGGCGCCCTTCATCTGACGAAAGTCGTCATGGATGGCCGGATCGATGGAGTCCAGGGAGACTTCGACGTATTTGACGCCCAGGGAAGCCAGGCGCTCACAGTTGCGGGGAGTCAGCAGGGTCCCATTGGTGGCGAGCGTCGCATACACGAACTTCTGTTGAGCCCGCTCCAGGACCGCCCAAACGTCGGGGTCCACCAGGGGCTCGCCGCCCGCCAGGGCGATCAGAGGCACGAGGTTTTCCGAAAGCTGGTCGACCACGTTCAGTTTTTCAGCCCGAGTCAGTTCGTCGGTCCCGCGCTTGTGAATCGCGTCCTGGTAACAGTGTTTGCATGAGAGGTTGCATGCGTTGGTAATGTTCCAGACGACCAGCAAGGGAGCGATGAAACGCTGGGGGGTCAGCAAACCGTGGGTTGCCACGGAACGCGCGGTGTTCAGAAGGGTCCGCACCGTCGGCCAGTGATGAAAGACTCTTTCCACGGCCTGCTCCGGCGATGTGTGCGTCCGGGCGACAAAATAATCCATCGCCTTGTGCACGGGGGCGTACTTGATCCTCTCGGACAGAGACGCGTCAGGATTCCGGTAGGAATAGAAGATCTTCTCCATGGGCGTGCGCCCATTGGGACCAGTCGTCAGTTGCTTCAGAATCTTGCGGGTCAGGGGATGGCTGAGGTACCGTTCGAAGTCATGGGGGGTGGGAGGCGCCGGCTGGGTTCGCCTGGGAACATTCGGTCGCTTAGCTGTCTTGATGCGAGCGCCATCACGTGTATACATATCGGGAAAATCCTTCCTCTACGTTGTTGCCTGAATTGGGATTTTCTCAAGGGGAGGCCCGAGTCTTTGTCGTGCAAGGCCGGCCGGCGGCCGGCCTTGCAGAAATTACTTTCTAATGTGAACCGTTCTTTTTGAATGGTACCGAGTACTTCTTCTCGATCATTTCCCGGAACGTGGGTCCGGAATTATATGCGCAGAAGGGGTAGATCAGGCCGTTCGGCGCGGCGTAATGGATGATGCACCGCTTCACCCGCTCGACGTCGTAATTATAGGAATCCATGAAATGCATCCCGGCGACCATCAACGTCCGGTAAGTGAACGTGCCGTCGTTCCCTCCGCGGCCGTATTTCTTGTCGGTCATACCCTGCAGGGTTTGCAGGAACTTGGCGAAGGTCAACCCCTTGGGCGCGCGCTCCGGTTTGAAGTACTTTTGCAAAGATTGCCACACCTTGATCTTGGTGAAGAACTTGAACGTCGCACGACTCGTTTCGCGGGAGATGCCATCGATCGCCTGGAGCATGGCGCCGATGTCGACAAACCGCGTGATCGGCACAGCTTCCTTGCGGTCTTCACTCACAAAGAGATAAGTGCCGATGGAACAGTGAGGATGACTGCTCAACTGCGTCGTCTCCTCGCCTTTGACGGCGCTGAGGAGCTTTGAAAAGGGGGTGACACAGGACAGTGGAAACCAGTCCTCGTAGCGTTCGGCCAGTCCGGTCTGCTCCTCGACGCACCGCGCCACGTCTGTCATCGTAAAGCGCTTCGCTTCCCGTTCCCTCTTGGCAATGCGCCCGGTAAAGGTGACCGGCTGGAAACTGATGGCGCTGGTACAATCCACGTTTTCGATGGCGAGCCGGACGATGTCGCCAATCTGATGATCGTTCAATCCCTTCACAATGGTCGGGACAAAGCAGATCTTCAACCCCGCCTTGCGGCAGTTTTCGATGACCTTGAGTTTTTGCTCATACAGGGATTCACCGCGGGTTCGTTTGTAAATGTCGTCGCAAACCCCATCGAATTGAAGATAGAGGGTGTGGAGACCGGCCTCCTTGGCCGCCATAGCGAAATCCAGGTCGAGGAACTTGATCCCGTTGGTGGCCGCCTGGAGATGGGAAAAGCCCATCTCGGCCGCCATCCGGAGGATCTCGATGAATCGGGGATGCAGGGTGGGTTCGCCGCCGGAAAACTGGACCACCCGGCAGGCCACGGGCCGCTCGTTCCGCAGCGCCTGCAGCATCGTCCGGATGTGCTCTAACGAGGGTTCGTAGAGGTAGCCCGAGGCATTGGCATTGGCGAAGCAAACCGGGCATGTCAAATTGCAGCGGTTCGTCAGGTCGACGTTGGCCAGACCGGTGTGGGAGGTGTGCATCGAGCACAAGCCGCACTGTTCCGGGCATCGCGTGGCGTCGGGGATCGCAGGATTGGAAACCCCCCGGTTGTCGCCAAAGTGCCAGCGCTCCATTTTCAAGTACATCTTGGCGTCTGAGTAACAGACGTCCTTCACGTATCCGTGCTCAGGGCAGGTCTTTTCCATCATGACCTTGCCGTCTTCTTCGAAGACCAGGGCATCAATCAGCTGCGTGCATTCAGGGCAAAGGGATTGCGTCACCTTCGGCAGTCCGACGTGGGGCGGGTCAATGCGCGCGCCCGTGTAGGTCGTTTTGGGCTGTATGACCTGATGCTGTGCAAATTGAAACCGATCCTCTTTTTCCTCTGCCAACGGCAGGTTGATGGTCTGGGATGGGTCCTGAAATGTCTGTGTACTCACTTACTCCTCCTCGAATTCGAATTCTGCGTACTCTGAATAGCGTATCTGAAAGATCGTCTAAATCTACCTTGAGCTGAAGTAGAATCCTCCCCCGGAGAATCTGGAAGATTGGGTTTCGTTCAGATCCGGCAGCCGCCCGGTCGGCAACTGCGTGGCGGTTTAGGCCTTAAGTCAGCCTATAGTAGGCCTGTGGTTTGGTCTTGAGACATCGTCTCATAGGCCCCGATGGGGCAGGGCCCGACCAAGGACTGAATTCTACAATGTCCATTCATGGTGGTCAAGTGGTTAATTATCTTTCAGTTACAGCTTACGTCAACGTGAGATTACGAATTCTTGGGGTGGCGTCCATGCTATAATTCCCAATTTGGATCGAACCTGTAAGATGACGGCGCTCCATTAATGCACCGGTGCTGATTAGATAAGGGGGCTGTACCCCCCTGAGGTCGAATTCAAGAAAGGGAAGACTCCATTATTTCTATACGCGGTCCGCGTTTGTCTGCGTGAGTCCGTGTCCCAGAAG
>JBAVHJ010000019.1:0-1969 GCA_049685715.1 Terriglobia bacterium
GTCGCGGGTGGGCTCCCCCAGGCCCGTTTGCTTCTTGACGTCGTGGGCGAGGTGCGAGAGCGTATAACGTTGTGCCTGGCGGCGCTCATCGGAAATTTCCTCGTCGCGCCCGGTGAAGGAGACGGGCTGGAACGAGCAGAAAGAGACTCTCTTGGGGTTGTCCAGCGCGAACTGGATGATGCGACCCACCTGCTCGTTGTTAATTCCGTTCACAATGGTCGTTACCGGAACGATTTCGACCCCCGCTTTGTTGAGGTTCTCAATGGCCCGGAGTTTGACGTCAAACAAATTCCCCACCATGCGATGATCATTGGCCGCGTTTCCAATCCCGTCAAACTGGAGGTAGGCATACCGCAGGCCCGCATCCGCGGACTGGCGGCAGAATTCTTCGCTTTTTGCGAATTCGATTCCGTTGGTGGCCGCCTGCACGCTGTTGTAACCCACCTTGCGGGCATAACGGACCGCATCGATGAAATACGGCGACAGGGTGGGCTCTCCCCCTGAGAACTGGACGCTCATCTGGCGCTTGGGCTTCAGAGAGATGGCATTATCCAGGAGCTGCTGAATCTCTTCCCAACTCAGTTCGTGGACGAATCCCACCTGGTTGGCATCCATGAAGCAGGGATCACACATCATATTGCAACGGTTGGTCAGATCGACGGTGAGGACCGCCCCGCGGCCATACCGGATTGTGCTCGTACCGTGGTTGTGCAGCTTGTCGTCATTATGAGAAAGGATATCGCTGCCCGGGTAGGCCTGTTCCAGGTGTTTAAAAAACTCTGAGTCAATCGACATGACATCTTCAAAATGACCATGCTTGGGGCAGTCTTTTACCATCAGAATCTGGCCGTCCCGCTCAATGATCTGAGCCTTGATTTCACCAATCCTCTCGTTCAGCAGGATTTCCTTAGGGAGTTTCCCGTCGACAATCTGTTTGCGAACCTCGGGCACACACTTCGGGCAGAGCGAATCAGTGGTCCGCGGCCACCCCAGCGGGGGTTTGACTTTCTGATAGGATTTTAAGAGTGGCTTGTCTGACCACTTCGGTGTGAATGCCGGGTTCGGCTTAATACGGTTGAGCCTTTCATAGATCGTCCAGGCCCCACCGGCCAAATAGGTCAGGCTTTTTTCAACGTACTTTATTGGCTTGTGCATTTTTTGTCGACACTCCTTTATCTATAGCGGACAAGCCTCGGCGACATCTACCCACCTTGTGCTTGGTTGCCGCGATGAAAACCGGTTCCCGTATCAAGCAAATGGCATTAATCGCCAACGTCATGTTTGGGTTAGGCGTGATGAAAAAAAAGTCCAACCCGGTGTCTGGCTGATCTTATGCCAGGGGAACTTCGCAGTTTTACATTAATCAGACCCGAATATCACAGGTAAACCCAAAATATGTCAAGTTTTTTCCTCTGAATGGCCAGAATAAAGCCCTCAATGTTTCATCCATGAAACACATGCGGATTACCCCATATATTGTGTTCATTCAATGAGATAACCCAAGGCTGCCGTCTAATGCCTGCCAATGGGACCCCAATGACCACAATTCAAACCCAATTCAAATGGCCGGAGTCAGGGCTGATTGGCGGGCCACTTTTCCACTTGAGAAATCCATTTGGGTGAGGCTGATTGAGGATTTGAAGGGCCATGTTTTCGACCCGATGAGAATCCACCCTTGCTTGTCCCAGGGCTTGGAACTCCCCTAAATCATGACAGGCGGCTTCCGCAGCTCTGTTGGAACTTGACGTCGCAAGCGGTTGGGTTATACTTCGCTCCGCATCGGATCGTGACGCGATGCTACTTTCTTCATGGAGGAGCCTATGTCTGCAGTTTCCGTTCTAGAGGGTAGGTCTGCCTCCGCCGGGCTACATTAGCACAAGACGATCGATGCCCGGACGAACCGCATTCGAGCGGTATTCCTCGCAGGTTTTCCATCCGCAGACCTTTCCCGGTTCCTATAAATCACCAC
>JBAVHJ010000020.1:0-3123 GCA_049685715.1 Terriglobia bacterium
GAATAGAAGCCGGAGGTCGGAGGCCAGAGATCAGAAGCCAGAGGCCGGAAGCAAGAAGCCGGAGGTTGGAAGTCGGAGAAGCAGTTGCCAGTTCTCAGTTGCCAGTGGACAGGGGAAATGGCTACAAACCGGAGTCCGGAGGCCAAAAGACAGTGGTTGGAACTCAGAAGTTGGAGGTCAGAAGCCGGAAGTCAGATACCATATTATGACCATCAGAATCCACGTTGGGGATTACTTTGATGGGCTCTGAGAACTGACAACTGACAACTGAGAACTGGCAACTGCTTCTCTGACATCCGACTTCCGACTTCAGGGTTTTTCTTCTGACACCCGACACCAGGCCCCTGACACCTGCTCTTTCCAGAAGGAGTGTAATTCACAATGATCATCAGCATGAAGGCGGGAGCGAGCAAGGAACAGATCAACCACGTGATTGAAAAAATTGAAAGTTACGGGTACAAGGCGCATCCCATTTTCGGGGATGAGCGCGTGGTCATAGGTGCGATCGGGGATGGCCGCTTTCGGGACCATATCCAATCGCTGGAATCGGCCCCCGGCGTGGACTCAGTGGTTCCCATTCTCAAGCCCTTCAAACTGGTGGGTCGCGAATTGAAGAAAGAGAGAACGTGCGTACGCGTCAGTGATGATGTGACGATCGACAGCTCCCATTTTGTTGTCATGGCCGGACCCTGCTCAGTGGAATCCCGCGAACAGCTTCTGACCACCGCCCATGCGGTGAAGGCGTCCGGCGCGAGGATCCTCCGGGGGGGCGCCTATAAACCCCGGACCTCCCCCTATGACTTTCAAGGGTTGGAGGAAGAGGGGCTGAAATTCCTGGCGGAAGCCCGGGAGGCGACCGGACTCAAGGTGGTGACCGAGGTTTTATCCGATGCGAACGTTTCCCTGGTGGCCGAATACGCCGACATCCTGCAGGTGGGGGCCCGCAATATGCAGAACTTTGCTTTGCTCAAGAAGCTTGGAAAATGCGACAAGCCGGTGCTACTCAAACGCGGCATGAGTTCCACCATTAAAGAGTTCCTGCTTTCCGCGGAATATATCCTCTCACAGGGGAATCCCAACGTGATTCTGTGCGAGCGAGGCATCCGCACCTTCGAATCCTACACGCGCAATACCCTGGATCTCTCGGCCGTCCCCCTGCTGAACGAACTCTCGCACCTTCCCGTGGTCATCGACCCCTCTCATGCCACGGGAAAACGCTCCCTGGTGATCCCCATGGCGAAAGCGTCGGTGGCGGCGGGCGCCGACGGACTGCTTATTGAGGTTCATCCCAACCCGGAAGAGGCGTTTTCCGATGGCCCCCAGTCCTTGTTGCCGGAAGATTTTGGTGAGCTCATGCGGGTCGTGCGACAATACGTGGCGTTGGAGAACCGTGAGATCTGAGATCGGCCCCGGTGCGGTGGTTGATCGCTCTTCTCTCCCTGTGTGGGAAGAACGGCGGAAAGCCCTCCCTCCGCCAGGATAAGGATGCGGCTTCGACCCTATGCGTATTGAAAAGTACTTTTTCGCCCTCACGATCTTTGCTGCCCTGCTCCTTACTTTCTTCCTGTTAAGACCTTTTGCCACTTACCTGGTCCTTGCCGCCATTCTGACTTATTTTCTTCGGCCCCTGAAGAGGGTCCTCTTAAGGTATGTCCACAGCGAGGCGGTCTGTGCGGCGGTCCTGATCCTTCTTGTCATCCTGCTGGTCGTGGTCCCTTCGTTTTATCTCACCACCCACCTCGTCACTCAGGTGACCGGGGCTTACAACAATTTCAAGGATGCACGCCTCCTGGAACGCTTGGGTAGCTTCATTCAACTGAAAACCGGGCATGAAGTTCAGGTCCAAAAGATCCTGCTGGGCCTGCTTGAGAATGTGCGGGACTTCCTCCTGGGGGCGGCCCCCGATTTACTGGGGTCAGTGACGTCTCTCCTGCTTGGCTTATTCGTCATGTTTTTTGTGATGTACTATGCCTTGCAGCAGTCCAGCGATCTAGCTTACAAGCTGACGAACATGATCCCACTGGAGGCGGAGCTCAAAGAAAAGATGCTGGGAGAGATGCGGGGGGTCCTGGAAGGCGTCTTGTACGGCCAGGTGATTACCTCGCTGGTCCAGGGCGCTTTGGGAGGAATGGGTTTGTTCATTTTCGGGATTCCCAACGCCGTTTTCTGGGCCGTGATGATGACGATCCTGTCTTTCATTCCCCTTGTGGGGACTCCCGTCATCTGGCTGCCGGCGGGAATTTTTCTGATCATTGATGGGCACACGTGGCGAGGCATCGGCTTGCTCATCTACTCCGCCCTCATTGTCGCCAATGTGGACAATGTCCTGAAGCCCCGCCTCATCAGCGGCAAGTCCAAAATTCACCCCGTCGTCGTGATGGTTGGTGTCCTGGGCGGGTTGAAGCTTTTTGGATTTATCGGACTGGTCATCGGCCCCCTGGTCCTCGCCCTCCTGATTCGACTCCTTGCCTTCTACGAAGAAGTGTACCTGCCCAAACAGGCATAAGGCGATTCCAGGAAACTTGCCTCACCCCTCCGAGTCTAAGTGAACAGTCACTCCCCCCGGCTCGAATTTAAGGCCTTGGAGCCGCCCAGGAAACCTTCCTCAGCGATGGTCTTCAGCCCCGTCGCGAGGCAGTCTCCGATCTCAAATTTGAAATTTCAGATTTTGCAAGCCGTCCAGTAAATGTTTGTGCCCGCGCTGCGATCGGGCCGTGCCATGAGCTTCCCACACCTGGCGAGGTCGATCAGAAATACTCGCCGCCGGCTATGGACGTACGATTTTGGCCCTTCCTTGCCAAGATCTAGAAAGAGTCTATCGATCTCTCCCTCAATCTTGTAGAGAATGCCTCCGGGCTCCTGATTTCGGGATTCGGTTAAACGCTGCTTTGGGCAGTAATATAATCATGGAGTTCTTGAATTACTTCCTTGAATAAACACTGGGAAAGTTTTAGTATTCAATTGTTTTCTCCCCCCTAATTTACCCCTTTGTCGTCGTGTTTAGATCTCCCCTCAGGGAAAAAACCTACCCCCCTCTGATCCTGTCGGAAATGGATTCAGCAAAGGATCACCCGGTCTGGCTTTTCTGTTGAAACGCTCGCATTACCGGCCTCTCTGTGTTCC
>JBAVHJ010000021.1:0-2458 GCA_049685715.1 Terriglobia bacterium
GCTCAGACGGGGCTACACTCTTTGGGTCCTCCGGACCTATGAGGAACTTCCCGCCACGGAGGATCTTCGACGGGTGGGGCTACACTCTTTGGGTCCTCCGGACCTAATCCGATTCTTTTTCCAATCCTGACCCCGCCCTCGCCCCGCAAAGAGCGCGGAGGATCAGGTGGAGCTACACTCTATCGTCCCTCCGAGCCTAAGAGGAGTTCAGGTGGGGTCATCCGCCTAAGCGGGCCCTCCGGGCCTAACCTGACTTCTTTCCCTTTCCCAACTTGCAGAGAAAAACCTGCTGCCCCTGAGGTGCCCTCAATTTTGGAAACGAGGTTATCGAGTTGCACGGAGTCCTGCCCCCAAGTTCACCAGGGTTTCCACGATGACTGTCGATGCGACGACAATCATGAAGAGGAGAGCAAAGGTTCTTAATTTCTCCTTCGAGGTCACCTTCATGATCTTGCCCAGAATCCAATACATAACTACCATCGCAAGAAACCCCACGGCCACTGCATCAAAGTATTTGAACCCGGTGTACTCCCCTTCGTAAATAAACATGCCGAGAGTCACTAAATAAAGGACCAGGAAATACCCTGTGAGAGCGGCTTTGATCTCCCCGCCCGATTTTGTGGAGGAATAGTAGTAAATCACCACGGGAGGTCCGCTCATGCTCGACCAACTATTTAATAGACCGCTCAGGACGCCGGTGACACCTAGGTTAATCTTATTATGAGGGATTTCCTTACCCTGGCCGAGGAACATCAGGGTCGCAGTGATCACACACAACATCGATGTCACTATGATGATCGGAGTTGGAACAAAATGTTTGATCACCAGTCCGCAATAGGCGCCAAAGATCGCATAAGCCTTCAACAGCATGGAGTCCATAATTCTCAGTTGCTTTCGGTACTGGTAAGTCATCAGGACTCCAGTGCCCACTTCAAGAACGACCGCCAGGTTGACGACTATTCTAAAGTCGAGAATCAGGGAGCCTAGTGGAACGAATATCATTGAGAACCCGAACCCCAGCAGATACCTGAAATAGAAGGCAACCAGGATAATCAGTACAATAAGAAATGTCTGCATTCACGAAGTCCCGACATCACTCAACTCAAGGTTGGACCGGTGCCGCATCCATGCGTCATGGGTTCCACCGCGGCCCGCTAGGCGAGCGGGCTTCGGACAAATTCTGTCATCCGGCATCCTTTAACTTATTACACCATGCAGAGGCGGGGCGCAACAAACAGAAGAAATCTACTTCAAACGCCTCAGATCTTTCTTGGCGGGCTCGAAATCGGGTTCGAGCTTGAAAGCGGCCTCCAACTCCGCGATCGCTTCGGGCTTGCGGCCTTGTTTCTCGAGGGTCAGGCCAAGGCGCCAGTGGGCCGCGGCCCAGTGAGGCGTTTCCCCCTCAGGCTCCTGGGTCAAGTATTTGCGGAAGTAGCGCTCGGCGCGCGGCAGGTCTTTGCCCGCGGTGAACATCACGCGTCCGGCCTGATAGTGGGGGTTGAGATTGTCGGGAATGGCTTTCTCCGCCTGCGCGAGCAGCGCGTCCAAGTCCTGCCAACGGTCGCGGAGCACGTCAAGGATGGCGAGCAAGGAGTAGGCGCCCACGTGGCCCGGGTCGAGTACCATGGCTTCGCGCGCGAGCTTTTCCGATTCGTCGTACTTCTTGTACTGCTCGGAGGCGTAGAGGTTCGCCAGCGCCATGTGCGCTTCGTAATTTCGAGGGTCAGCGGCGGACGCCTTGCGATAGAGGTCTTCAATCTTGCTCCAATCCTTGGCCTTCTCCCGGTACAACAGGCTCGCCTGCGCCAGGTACCCGCGCGCGGGGTTGATCTTTCCGATGCGGTCGGCGATCTCCCAGGACTTCTTCTTGTCGCCTCCCACGATGCCTGGGGCCTCGTAGCAAAAATCCATCAGGTCCAGCAGGGCTTCGACGTGATTCGGATTGAGGCTCAGGGTGACCTCGGATTCCTTCTTGAATTGACGCGCCAGGCTGAGTCCTTTGAACATCCCGGCCTTCTGGGCTTTCTGTCCGGCGACCCGTGCCAGCAGGAAGTGAGGGTCGGCGTTGCGGCCATCGAGTGAGGCTGCCTTGTCGGCCAGCGCCTGCGCTCCTTCGAGATCGCCGAACGCCAGTTTTGCATAGGCGAGCAGAAACGCCGCCTCCGCGTCGTTCGCGTTGGCGGCGACGCGCGGCCCCGCCAGGGCGCGCAAGCGTTTCCAGTGGCTGCCCTTAATCAGCGCCCGCCCGGCAGGATCGGGGGCGGCCATCACCACGGCAGAAACGCATAGCAACAGGAACCACGAGATTGCTCGTTTCATAAATCCTCACCAAGCGGAGGTTGTCAGTTTTGCCCGGACCTGGATGAGTTGATATACGAGGTAGTGTTCGGAATTGTTTCCATTTCCGTATGATGGAATTCGGGCGGCGGCCGCCTTTGGAGTGCGGTCCGCTTGGCGG
>JBAVHJ010000022.1:0-5226 GCA_049685715.1 Terriglobia bacterium
GGAGGAGGGACAGTGCTTGCAACCCCCGTTCAAAGCCACGGAATCGTCCGCCCTCGCGTTTTTGGTGCTTAGAATTGAAAGGCTTCCTCTGCCATCGACCAAGTGCAACGGGACTCGTCGCCCTGCAGGAATTTCGGATTCGCATCATCATGGTTGTTCTCTGCCTACCTATCATCCTCTCTCGGTGATCTCCATCAATTGCTCAGACCTCAATGAGGCTTAACTGTATAAATACTTGCCGACCGCGGAGGCAGAATCACTCTTATCGTTCCGTCTTCAACTTTTACATCGGGAGCGACTCCGAGCCGATCGGACAGGATGTCCCCGTTGGAGAGGCCAGTAGGACCGATGGGAAATTCGAGGTTGGCCTGCTTCGAATCGTTATTAAAGACTACAATGGCGGACTCTTTGCTTGTGATTCGCGCAAACGCCCAAGCTTGTTCACTCCCCGCCAGATTGAGCATCCTTCCGCGGCGCAAGGGTTCAATTTCCGCGCGCAGGTGTGTTAACCGCCGGACTTGTTCAAAGATCGACTGGGCTTCGGGAGTGCGGCCGGAGGCCTCAAAAGCATTCTGCGGGTCACCTGCCCATCCGCCCGGAAAGTCACGCCGGTTGTCCGGATCGTTCCCTCCGTGCATCCCGATTTCATCTCCGTAGTAAATCAGGGGAATTCCACGCGCGGTCATAAGGAAAGTGAAGGCCAGCTTCATTCCTTCAAGATTGGCTCCGGGCTCGTTCATGAAGCGGGCCACATCGTGCAAGCCCAGGAAGGTGACCAGCATATTCGGATTGGTATAGAGATAGTCTCGGGCCAGGAGGGCTGCAAGATCTCGGAGGGGTTTCCCTTCGGCAAACGCGCGCCGGAGGGGATAATACATAGGAAAATCAAAGAGCCCGTCAACTCCCGAGTCAACTCCGTCAAACCGTGTTTTCCCCCCTTGGAAAAAAGAAACCAGGGAGGCGTCCCCATCCCACATCTCTCCTACCACTCTCAAGTGGGGATATTCTCGTTTGATGGCCGCCATCCAATCGCGCCAGAAGCGTCGCGGGACGTAAGGAAGCGTATCCTGACGAATCCCATCAAATCCCGTCATGCCAATCCACCACAGCGTGTTTTGGATGAGGTAGCGGGAGGTTTCGGGATCGTCCTGGTTCAAGTCGGGCAGGATGTCGACGAACCATCCTCTCAACGTTGATTCTTGAACTTGAGGCGTGGCGTGCAGGTCCAACAAAGTCCACGTCTGCCAGGTTTCGTTGAGGTGATGTGCTTCTGTGCCATTATACCAAGTGGGGGTTGGGGGATCCTTCACCCAGGGATGATACGGACCGGTGTGGTTTGCTACTTGATCCTGAATCACTTTGATCCCCAGCCGGTGCGCGGCCTCGACCAGTTCGCGCAGTTTTGCCATGTCGCCGAAATGCTCTTCAACCCCATAGAAATCAACCGCACCATAGCCGTGATAGTCGGTGATAGGCTCGTTGTCATACTTCTCGCGATCGTTGAGGTGGTTGACATTATCGTAAATCGGATTCATCCAGAGGGCCGTCACACCGAGATCCTTGAGGTAGGGCAGGTGGTTGATGATGCCCTGAATGTCGCCGCCATGGTAGTAACGAGGCTTCTGGCGATTGAACAGACCGCGGGAAACGGACGGATCATCGTTTGAGGGATCGCCATCGGAAAAGCGGTCTGGCATAATCAAATAGATCACGTCATCCGGTGAGAAGCCCTGGAAGCGCCCGGCACGCGGCAGAGGGGCGAGAATATCAAAGGGGGCCGGGGTAGTTCCTTTTGACGTGACGATCTTCAAGGGGTACGAGCCCGGCGTTGCCTGAGGATTGATCCGGACGTCAACAAAGATGTAGGTGCCCGTCTCATTCACTCGCGGAGGACCAATCTGAATTCCAGTTTTTGAGCCCTCGACACGCGCCCCCGTCAAATTTCGCCCATGGATCAACACCCGCACGGGATTGATGGAATGGTCGATCCACCAATTGGGAGGCTCGACCTTCAGGATTTCCGGCGCTCCCGCCGTTTGCGGAGTCGCGAGACTGCTTCGGCCCCCCACGATGAACAACGTAAAAAACAGTAGGAGGAAAGTCCATCTCTGAGACCGGGCCGCGCATTTCATGTTAGAGCCTTTTCTGCACCTGAGGATTAATGTGGAATTGGGTTAGTCCGTTGTTGATTCAGCTGACTTCTTTGCGGGTGAATTAAGGCGCAAGTTCCGGCTCAGCCGTGACATCTTTGACGCGCTGCATAAACAACGCGGCCACCGCCAGGAACAAGCCCCCGGCCACCACGGCCCAAAGTCGATTATTGTTGAGAAGGTGGCTCATGATCCAACCCAAGCCGAGCGAGGCAATGATCTCCGGGATGACGATAAAGAAGTTGAAGATGCCCATGTAAACCCCCATCTTCTCGGCCGGCAGCGAGCCCGCCAGGATGGCATAGGGCATGGCAAGAATGCTGGCCCAGGCAATACCCACCCCCAGCATGGAGAAAAGCAAGAGATACTGGTTGTGGATCAAGGAGACGGACAGTAGCCCGGCCGCGCCACAAAGAAGGCAAAGGCTGTGAGTGATTTTGCGGCCAATCTTCCCCGCAATCGCCGGCAAAACAAAAGAAAAGCCGAAGCATATGGCGGAATACGTCGCAAAACAAATGCCTGCCCATTCGACCCCGCGGGTGTAAAGGGGAGCTGTCTCGTTGGGAGCACCAAAAACGTTGCGAGCCACAGCCACAGGGAAATAGAGCCACATACAAAACAGGCCAAGCCAGGTGCAAATTTGCACCCACGCCAGTTGGCGCATTGTGGTCGGCATGCTCGAGATAGAACTCAAGATTTCGCCGGCCCTGGCAGACAGTCCGCGTTTCTCGGCCTTCATTGCATTAAAGGCGTCCAAATCCTCGGGGGGATACTCCTTCGTTGTCGTGATGGTCCAGAGGACAGCGCCAAAAAATGCCACGGCTCCCATAAAAAATGAGAGCTTCACCGTGAGCGGGATGGCATGTCCCGCAGAAACATTGCTCTGAATATGGAAGACCCGACTCATCACCCACGGAAGCGCCGAAGCCACCACCGCCCCCAGTCCGATGAAGAGGCTCTGCATGGCGAAACCACGCGTCCGCTGCTCCTCCGGCAGCAGATCGGCGACAAACGCGCGGAACGGTTCCATACTGATGTTTATGGAGGCATCCAGGATCCAAAGCAGTCCCGCGGCCATCCAAAGTGCCGAGGAGTTGGGCATCAGGATCAGGGCCAGGGAACTGAGAATCGCCCCCGTCAAAAAATAGGGCCTCCGCCGCCCCAACCGTCCCCAGGTGCGATCGCTCATATTGCCGATGATGGGCTGCACGATCAACCCGGTCAGTGGCGCCGCCAGCCAGAGGATGGGAATCTGGTCCGCTTTCGCCCCCAGGTATTCATAGATGGCGCTCATATTGGCCATCTGCAGACCCCAACCAAACTGGATCCCCAGGAAGCCAAAGCTCATGTTCCACACTTGCCAAAATCGTAAGCGAGGTTTTTGCAAGAATGATTCCCTTCTCAGGAAGGTGTCAGGTACCGGGTCTCGGGTGTCAGGAGATCAAGCTGCCAGGAAGAGGAATCCTCATTGTCCTTTACCGAGGTCAGAGGTCATAAGAGAAAGGATTCGAAATGGTGAATTAAGAATCAGAGCATCTTGTCAAACACTCGAAAACGGCAACAATTCCTTCAGACTTCCTTCCCCTAACACCTACTCCCTATCACCTATTCCCTGGCACCCGACACCTGACACCTAATTCCCTCGGTCGTAGAACACCGTCAATTCCTTCAACCGTTTTCGCATTTCATCCGTCAGCATGTCCGACGTGAAACGCCAGCGCCAGTTTCCGGCGGGTTTCGAGGGCAGGTTCATACGGGCTTCGCTCCCCAGTCCGAGGACATCCTGCAGGGGGATGATCGCCAGATCGGCCACCGAAGAGAGCACGGTTCGAATGAAAACCCAGTTCATCTCCTCATCATCCGCCCCGAGAAACTTGAGGGCAAAGTCTCTTTCTTTCCTGATGTCGTCCGCACTGCGGGTGCTGTCTCCCATGCCCGTGTTGGTCCACCAGCCCATCGTCGTGTCGTTGTCGTGTGTGCCCGTGTAAACGACACAGTTCCGACTGAAGTTGTGAGGTCTGAAATGCGGGGCTTGCGGATCGGTTCCGAAGGCAAACTGGAGAACGGCCATCCCCGGAAACCCAAACCGGTCCCTCAACTGTTCCACTTCGGGGGTAATGACTCCCAGGTTTTCCGCCACGATGGGCAATTCACCGAGCGCTTTTTGAAGCGCCTTAAAAAGCCTCGCGCCGGGACCTTTGACCCACCGCCCATGGATGGCGGTCGGTTCTGTCGCGGGGATTTCCCAGTAGGCCTCGAAGCCTCGGAAATGATCGAGTCTGACGATGTCGACAAGCGAAAGAATAGCACGGAAGCGATCGACCCACCATTGGTATCCAGACCGGGCCATGACATCCCAGCGGTATATCGGATTCCCCCACAACTGCCCTGTCGCGCTGAAATAGTCCGGAGGGACACCGGCCACCACCAGGGGGTGGCCCTCGCTGTCGAGAAGGAACAACTCCCGGTTTACCCAAACATCGGCACTGTCGTGGGCCACAAAGATGGGGAGGTCCCCCATGATCTGAATGCCGCGCTCATGACAGTATTGCTTCAACGCACGCCATTGCTTGTGAAAGAGATACTGCCAGAACTTGCGGGCCTCAATCGCGTGTGCAAGTTTTTTCTTCCATTGTTGAAGCGCCGCTGAGTGTCGCATGGAAATGGCGGAATCCCACTCGGTCCACACCGCTGCCCCGTGGGCCTCCTTGATCCCCATGAACAGGCCATAGTCATCCAGCCACCACGCATTCTCCCCGCAGAAGGATTCAAGGTCATTGTGCTCGCCCTTCGATCCCCGTTCCTTGAAGTTCTGAAATGCTCTCTTGAGCATCGCGATCTTAAAATTAATCACCGCTCCATAATCCACTTTGTGTTCTGAAAACGGGGGTGCATCCTCAAGATCCTTCGCCGATAAAATTCCGTCCTCCACCAGTTTTTCAAGGCTGATGAGCAAAGGATTTCCCGCAAATGCAGAAAAACATTGATAGGGGGAGTCCCCATAGCCGGTCGGGCCGAGTGGCAGCATCTGCCACACTCGTTGGCCGGCTTCCGCAAAAAAATCTGCCAATTGAAA
>JBAVHJ010000023.1:0-5848 GCA_049685715.1 Terriglobia bacterium
GAAGTGAACAGCGTCTTCAGAGAAGATCAGGTGTATCGCATCGACCATTATCTGGGCAAAGAGACAGTCCAGAACATCATGGTCTTTCGTTTCGCCAACGGAATTTTTGAGCCGATTTGGAACCGGCGGTACATTGATCACGTGCAAATCGCCGTGGCCGAGACCCTGGGAGTGGAACACCGTGCGTCCTATTACGAAACCTCGGGGGCCACGCGCGATATGGTGCAGAACCATATGCTGCAGGTCCTAAACATCGTGGCGATGGAGCCTCCTGCCGCGATGGATGCCGATGCGATCCGGGATGAGAAAACCAAGGTACTGCGGGCCATTCGACCGGTCTCCGTAGAAGAAGCCCGGAAATACTCGGTGAGAGCGCAATATTCTCAGGGGTTTGTCGCCGGGAAGCAGGTGCCGGCCTATCGCCAGGAGGAAGGGGTCGATCCCGCCTCCCTGACAGAAACGTACTGCGCTTTCAAACTCTTCATCGATAACTGGCGCTGGGCGGGAGTCCCGTTTTATTTACGGTCGGGGAAGCGGCTGCCCAAGCGTGTTTCTGAGATCGCGATCCAGTTCAAGAGTGTTCCGCACCTGCTTTTCGGACAGACTGCCGACGACCAGCTTGAGCCCAACATCCTGGTCTTGAAGATTCAGCCCGACGAGGGTATCACCCTTCGCTTTGGGGCGAAGCTTCCGGGTCAATCCATGCATATCCGCTGGGTGAACATGGAATTCCGGTATGGCACTTCATTTGGAGTCAAGACGCCTGAAGCTTATGAACGATTACTTCACGACTGCATGCGGGGTGATGCCACGCTGTTCGCTCGCCGCGATGCCGTTGAAGCGGCCTGGAAAGTGATCATGCCTTATCTCACGATGTGGCAGCAATCAGGGGAGAAGAATTTGCCCTTATACGAGGCCGGATCCCAGGGTCCGACTGAAGCCGATGCATTAATTGCCGAAGATGGACGCCGGTGGCGGCGTTTGTGAACCTGTTTTGCGGAATTTCGACAAGATGAGGCCTTGGTCAATAGCGCTGTTTCTCATGTGGAGGCACCTATGGACACATCGTTAAACCCGGTTGATGGGGTTTTGCAGGGACAACCGCTTGAGGTTGACATTCAGGCAATCGAGGAAGAGTTGCGTGAGCTCTGGAAGGGAGCTGCGCAGGAGGACTCCAAGGACCCGGAAACCGCCGGCCCTGTGGCGCGAGCCAGTGTCCTGAATCTGGTCGTCTATGTTGAGGATGCTGCCCAGGAGCCCAAGGTTTCCGAAGCCATCAGCGAACTGACGGTCCAGAATCCCTGTCGGGCGATTGTGGTCACTGCCGTCGCCAGGGAGGAAAACCTCAAAATGGAGGCTTGGATCTCCGCGCATTGTCACCGGCTTTCTCCTGCCAGCAGGGTGATGTGCTGTGAGCAAATCTCACTTCGAGGATCAAAAAAGGCGGCGAAGGAAATGGCGGCTACAACGATCCCATTCCTTATTTCCGACTTACCGGTGTTTGTGTGGTGGCAGGGAAGCCGGTTCTTTGAGTGCAATTTTCTGGCAGCCATCTCGAGCGTTTGCGATCGGTTGATTTTGGATTCGAAACATTTCGCGTCGCCTGAGTCTGATTTTTCACGCCTGGAGGAGTATGTCAAGGCCCATCAAGGACGTTTGGCGGTGAGTGATGTGGCCTGGCACCGGCTGGTGCAATGGCGTGAGCTGGCCTCCCAGTTTTTCGATGCCCCGGTGCTGCGGGGGCATTTGGGGCACATTGAAAGCGTTACAGTGGAATACAACAAACGCGCTGTGGACGGATCGAGGGTGCCTCCACAGGCTTACTTGCTTCTGGGATGGCTTGGTAGCCGACTCCATTGGGAAGTAATCGGCGCTGAAAGCGGGAATGAGGGACGCAGTTTTCATCTGCGCCCTAAAGCGGGAGGGCCTGAAATCACGGCGGTGATTCGTCCCGCGGATGCCCGGTCCGAACTTTCAGGCCACCTGGTCTCGTTTGATATGGGTACAGGAGAGGAGTGGGCAACGACCTTTCGTATTGCCAAGGGAGAGGATCCCAACTGCGCCCGGACGGAAATTGCGTTTGCGAAACAGCCTCCGTTTCGTCGTACCGTACCTCTACGAATCTACAACGAGGTGGAACTGATCGCCCGGCAGTTGGAAATCTTTGGTCACGACCGGGTTTATGAGGAATCGATTGAAATGGCGGCAGCTCTAGTGAGAGCATTGAAGCAGGCCTGATATGAGTGACCCTCGGGGGGTGGATGGATCGGGCCGAAGCGAAACGGTTATGGAAAACGAGGAGAATCCGGATTTCTTTGCTTATGTCCGCACAACAGCCATCAAACGCCTTGAAGCGTGAGATCGAAATCTACAAGAACCTTGAAGAATTGAGCCATGCCGCCGCGGAGCGGTTCATCTCGAACTCGAGTGCGGCAATCGAGGCGCGGGACCGATTTACCGTTGTCCTTTCCGGCGGCTCAACTCCAAGGGCCCTTTACGCGCTTCTCGCGACCGAACCCTTCTCCTCGCGAATCAACTGGCTGAAAGTCCATTTGTTTTGGGGTGACGAACGGTCGGTCCCGCCCATCCACAAGGATAGTAATTTTCGAATGGTGCGAGAAACCCTGCTGAGCAAGGTGAATCCTCCGCTGACCAATATTCATCGTATCCCCGCTGAGAAGACCGTGGCGTCTGAAGCAGCGAAGGCCTATGGGGAGGAGTTGAAATCCTTCTTCAACCTCCGCGAAGGCGAATGGCCGCGGTTTGATCTAGTGATGTTAGGGATGGGGCCGGATGGGCACACCGCCTCACTGTTTCCTGACACCCCGGTGTTACACGAGGCAACGTCGCTGGTCGCTGCGCCGTGGGTGGACAAGCTTAAGTCCTACCGGATTACGCTGACCCCTCCCGTGTTGAACCACGCTGCTCAGATCGTGTTTTTTGTCGCGGGTATCGACAAGGCTCCCGCTCTCTATGAAGTTTTGGAAGGCAATTATCGACCCGAGACCTATCCGGCACAGCTCATCCGCCCCCTCGATGGGGAGGTTATCTGGATGGTGGATCGAGAGGCGGCAGCTCAGCTTCGCACAGGAAGATGACAATGCCCTCCACAGAGATCGGGTTCAAGAGACATCGAACTTCCAGTGACTTCCCTTGAGGAGCCTGTTCGAATCGGTCACAACCATCTCGCAGCATCCATCATCAACTGCTCCATCCGCGACCTGAAGTACATTTCATCAGAACATCCGTTTTATAATTCACCTTGAGAGACGAGTCCCGCCATGTTATGCATCTCACAGTGCACAGACCAGCCGATGTGTGATAATAAGTGGCGCTTGGATACTATTTCCCTTAAGGATCAAAGATTCTTTGCATGCCCGGAGTGTTGGGCCAGGAGAGGTTATGTCTAATCCTTCTAGTTCGGAGCCTGTTTCCGATCGCCGCTCTTTTTTGGGGAAAATGACGGGTTTGATTGCAGGCTTTGTGGCCGCTGTGATGGGCATCGCCACCGGTAAGTATGCATTGTATCCGGCCTTCCGGAAGGCCTCCGAGGAACAAAACTGGCAGGTCGTGTGTCCCTTGGAAGACATTCCGGAACACGAGCCTG
The DNA here is from genome assembly GCA_049685715.1 of Terriglobia bacterium. Lineage (GTDB taxonomy): Bacteria > Acidobacteriota > Terriglobia > JAIQFV01 > JAIQFV01 > JAIQFV01. Next base: position 3,608 of record JBAVHJ010000023.1, read on the forward strand.
TCAAGCGGAGCGTTGTCATCTCCCAGGATGCGGGTTGGGGGAAGTTTAACTCGCAACGCCTCATCTGGATCCTCCGCGATGGTTCCAGGTTGGTCGTTTTTTCAGCCACCTGCCCTCATCTGGGATGCACCGTCAATGCAGCGTCGAATGGGTTCATGTGTCCGTGCCACGGGAGTGCGTGGACTCGCGACGGACAACGCCTGGGGGGTCCCACTCTTCGCAGCTTGGACACCCTCGATCATCGGGTCAAGGAGGGGGTCCTTCAGGTGAAGTATGAATTCTTTAAACAAAGCATTGCTGATAAAGAAACCATTTCATGAACCGGGAGAGATCCTGGCCAGCCGGATGCTTGGTGGTCAGCGCCCCCGAACCAGATCCTCCAAGATAAGGGAAGCATTTTTGATACGCCATCTTGTCTATTAAAACCATTCGAGCCGACGACAAGCTATGTGGAAACAATTCTATTTCTGGTTAGATGAGCGCACGGGCGTGGAAGGCCTGATCCGTAAGATTAACGACGAACCCATCCGGGGCGGCGCGCGCTGGGCTTATGTGTTTGGCAGTGGGGTTTTGATTTTGCTGGTTCTTCAATTTTTCACAGGAATCTTTCTAACGATGTACTACGTCCCCACGAGTGACCACGCTCATGCCAGTGTTGCGTTCATCCAGAAAGTGGTGTCCGGTGGAGCGTTGCTGCGGGGGCTTCATTATTATGGATCCAGTGCCATCATCATTCTGGTCATCCTTCATTTCGCGCAGACTTTCCTGTTTGGGGCATACAAGGAAAAGCGCGAGCTGCTGTGGATCAGCGGCCTGCTCATGTTGTTGCTCGTGATGGCCTTTGGTTTTACCGGATACCTGCTGCCCTGGACCCAGGAAGCATACTTCGGGACCAAGGTGGGAACGTCGATTATGGGCGAGGTGCCTGTGGGCGGCCCTCTGGTGCAGCGCATCATGTTGGGGGGGCGGGAGATTACAACACTCACGCTCTCACGTTTTTTTACGTTGCATGTGTGGCTTCTGCCGCTGATTGTCATCGTGTTGGCTGGTGTACATTTGGTCGTCTTTCGGAGGTCCGGTCCGGCAGGTCCATACCACCATCGTGACGATGCCCGAACCGAGATGTTCTATCCACGGCAGGCTTTCTTAGACGCTCTGGTTTTTCTGTTTATCTTTGTTGTGCTGGTGGCCCTGTCTTTGAAACTGAAGGCGCCCCTCGGGCAACAAGCGGATCCCACCACTGACTATCTCGCCCGACCGCCGTGGTACTTTTTGCCCTTGTTTGAATTGCTGAAATACTTCCCGGGCAACCTGACACTTGTTCCGGCAGTGGTGTTACCCGGGATCGCTTTCATTGTCCTGGCAATTCTCCCATTCTTCGACCGCAAGGAAGAGCGTCACCCCCTGCGGCGTCCTGTTGCCACGATTCTGATGCTGTTGGGACTGTTCGGGTCCGGAGGCCTGGTCATTCTGTCCAAGTACCAGGATGATGCGAATCCGGATCTCCGAGCGAAGATTAATAGCCAGAGGCAAGAAGAGCTGGCATACCTGGATGCGCCCTTCCAACCTGAGGAGGTCGGCCGCTCACTTCCCATCACGGTCCCCATGGTGCCCGTCATGGGCAACCTGCGGAATCCTGTTCTGAAAATTTACTTTGCAAATTGCGCCAACTGTCATGGCCGTGATGCCACGGGAGGCGCCCTGGGGCCTTCGTTAATCCGCCTTGCCTCGTCACGTCAACTCTCAAAAGACTTCCTTCTGAAATATATATCCGGGCACGTGAGAGAACCATCCTCGGATTCCATGCCTCGATTCCAGCAGCTCAGCCTGGATCAACAGAGCGATTTGGCGGATTGGCTGCTAAACCTGCGCTCACCGGATCAGTTGGGGGAACCGGGAGGGACTACGGTCCAAACGTCATTGCCATCGGCTCCAAAACCCGCTTCCCCTGCGGCACCCGCAACGGGGCCTGGAAAAACGGCGGCAAAGCCGGGTGCTCCGGAAGCTTTCCTGAAAACCTGTGCGTTCTGTCATGGCAATGATGCCGGCGGGAATATCGGTCCGTCGCTGGTAGGTATCACGGCCAAGCCACAGCGATCCCCGGAGGATCTTTTGAAACTTCTGGATGATTCCCGCGCGTACGGACTGAAAGATCCGATGCCGGCTAGTTTTCCGAAATTGAGCGCGGACGACAAGAAGGCGATTGTCGATTGGCTGTCGAAGTTGCAGTAGCTATATTGG
>JBAVHJ010000024.1:0-5182 GCA_049685715.1 Terriglobia bacterium
ACACAACGGGCATTGTGGATGCGAGTGGGCGTGGCAGCAGCTTTACAAGTGATCAATCGCTTTCCGGCTCGATTACCTCGGTGTACGGGTCGGAAGCCGTGGGCGACCTGCGGTTCCAGGCTTCAACACGCCGCGCCGTGCTGCGGACCAATGATTCTATAGGCCCGGAGATTGTCATCGCTGGACTGGCGGACTTTGGCCGTCCGTATGGCGGCACCAGCGCACGTCGCGAGAATCACTACCAGGCGGGATACACCTATTCGCGCACCCAGGGTAAGCACCTCTTCAAAACAGGGGGGACGGTGAGTCGAGTCAACCTGGATGCTTCCGTGGCAGACGGTTTTGGCGGCGTCTATCTGTTTGGCGATCTCGGCGATTTTCTGAACGGCCAACCCGACCAGTTCCGACAGGCCTTCGGGAGCACAAATGTCAATTTCCCGGTGACGGCCATTGGCGCTTTCGTGCAGGATCACTGGTCGCTGACCCCACATGTCATGCTGGACCTGGGTGTCCGTTTCGACTTCGAGCATCTGCCAGCGGCGTTCAATCAGGGCACAGGTAACGTGAGTCCTCGGATTGGTTTGGCTTGGAGCCCTTCCTCAAAGTGGGTTTTTCGCGCTGGATGGGGGCTCTTTTTCGACCGGTATGTTTTGGCGAATCTGGCTCGTGGTATTGAAAAAAACGGCACGCAGGCGTTTGAGCTGGTGGCCGATGGTCCCCAGGCCGCAAGCCTGTTCGCAGCCGCAGAAGGTGGGCCGCTTTCAGCTCCAGCACCGGGCATTGCACCTTCAATCATCCGCCCTGATCCTCACCTTGCGACTCCGTACAGCCAACAAGCAAGTGCCGGAGTGGAGTATCAACTGGCTCGTAATCTGACACTCCGCGCCGACTACAGTCGGGTGCGCGGGGTGCATTTGTCACGCACACGAAACATCAATCTTCTGCCCCCGGTCGTCCTGACGCTTGCCAACGCGGCCCGCCTCGGTATTTTTGATCCTACGCCACAACAGGTGGGGATGGCGGTTTTCGCTCCGGGCCGCGTCGATCCACGTTTTGACGATATCTACCAGATTGAGGATTCGGCAAGTTCGACTTACCAGGGCGTCTCGTTTTCACTCAATCGGCGGATGTCTGACGAGTTTGAGTTCTCAGCGGCGTATACGTTATCGAAGACGATTGACGATGCGTCGGATTTCGAGGAGCAACCTGAAAATCCTTTCAATCTCCTAGCGGAACGGGCGCTTTCTAATCAACACCAGCACCAGCGATTTGTATTCAACGCCCTCTGGGACCTGCCTATCGGCGATAACGAGGGAAAGGGGGAAACGCAGGCTGCCAATCGCGGCTGGGCCTCACGAATGTTCAGTCACATCCAAGTGGCAGCGATCGTCACTCTTGGAACCAGTCGACCGGTCGACCCGCTCACCGGACTCGACTCAAATCGCAGCCACGGTTTCCCGCTTTCTACGAGACCGCTCGAACGGGGAAGAAACTCGCTTCAGACACCTGGAGTGGCCTCAACGGATTTTCGTGTTCTGAAGTACTTTCCATTTGGCAGGTCCGCCCGCCTCGATCTTGTTGCGGAGGCCTTCAATCTGTTTAATCACCCGAATATTTTGAAAATCAACCCGGTCTTCGGATCAAACCTGGCTCCTCTAGCGGGCTTGGGCCAGCCGATCGAGGGAGCGGGCGCCCGCCGGATTCAGTTTTCCTTGGATTTTGAGTTTTGAGCTTGGTTGCGGGGGTCTGCAACCATCCGAACTTGTTGGTGCTGCTCTTCAGGCGGACCGGGCTGGGTGGCGCACACATGCGCTTTTGGCCCGCTGCGGCGGGCGCCCTTCTGAGAGATGTCGTTACGAGACCAAGGAGCAAACCAAACCTTCACCGCACACATCGCAAAGAACGCGATGTATGCGTCACCCGTCCTCAATTTTTAATTATTGAAAAGATCAATGCCCGGTTGCCGATTGTTCGCAGATGCGGGTCTGGACTTGCAGATGCGCTGGCTGGCGGTATAATGCGAGCGATTCGGACCTGTAGAGGAGGATCGGAATGAATCGTTACGCAGCTTTTATCGTGGTGCTGTTCGCTGTCGTGATCCTGGTATCGGTGCAGCCAGGTCCCGCGCAATCCCCACCCAAGGTGTCTGATTCCACGTCAGCGTCCCTCCCTCAGCCCATGTCTTATGACAAGGCTTTCCGGCTTGCCAAGGACTCCGCCGACAAGTTCCTCGGCGGTAGCGGCGCGGTGCTGTGGGACAGTATGACTTCCAAGATGCAAGAGGCCTTGGGGAATGATCGCGGCAAGTGGAGCGAGATAGCCGCAGGAATCAGCCAACAGATCGGACATGTCACCCAGACCCAGAACGAGCGGATGATTCCTGCTTTACAGATACAGACCTATACCCGCCTGATCCGCACAGACCTAGTGCCGGTCCCTCTGGTCGTTACCGTCGCCCTCACGCCGGAGGGCAAGATCGCAGGGCTCTCTGCGCGCCCGGCCGGGAATCCCGCTGAGTCGAAGTTCCTCGACTACAAGGACAAGAACTCCTACCGCTTTCCACTCACCGGGGAGTGGACGATTTACCAAGGCGGTCGCTCCGTTTACGACAACTACCACGCCGCTTATCCTGACGAGCGTTTCGCTTATGACATTCTTGCCTTCCATGACGGGAGTATGTATAGGGACGGTGCGACCTCGCTCGACACGTTTTACGGGTTCGGGAAGCCCGTCGTCGCGGCCGCAGGAGGTAAGGTCATCTCAGCGGAGGACAAGTACGACGACAACCCTCCCAGCCAGCCTTCGGCCACCAGTCCCAAGCAGGGCAACAGCGTCGTCCTCGATCAAGGCAACGGAGAATTCTCGATGTACGCCCACCTCAGGCGTGGTAGCGTGAAGGTGAAGCCAGGCGACACCGTGAAGGCCGGGCAACAGATCGGCGAAGTCGGTAATTCGGGCAACTCGCCCATCCCGCATCTCCACTTCCACTTGCAGAACTCGCCCACCTGGTTCCAAGGGGAAGGCCTGCCCGTGTTCTTCCACGGCGCTACTGTGAATGGCAGACCGCAGGTCGAATGCGAGCCTGCACGCGGCGATGTCGTAAAGGCCGACTGAAAACTCCCCTGGCTTACAGATGAATGATTAAATTAATGACTGGGTCCTAAGACATGGCGGTGTCAGGCCGAGCCTATGGCCAAAACGATGACAACGCATGTAACACTTTCGCAGGGCTGTTCCAGAGGCCTTTTTTGGAGTGCGGAACTTCAAGTTCCGCTTTCTCCGTTCGAAGCGATCTGCTTCCTTACCCTTGGTGTTCCACAACTGTCTAGAGCGGTCCGTTCCAGACCGCACTCCAAATTAGGAGGCTGAGAAGCCAGGGGGGAGTTCAACTCCGCAGGCATCCCAAAGAACGCGATGCCTGCGGCACCCGGCATGTGTGCGCCACCCGAGTGAGACCTAACACAAAACAAAAATGCTCAGCCCCCTTGGGGGAACTGAGCTTTGAAATTGGTTGCGGGGGTGGGCGACGTACCGAACCCGCTCATCATTCCGTTCTGTCTTGAGTTACTCCATGCGACAGCTGAGCGGGCTATTGACCGTCAATGCTGTTTTCGCTCGAATAGCGAAGCTCCATAACGCAGTACCGGTTGCATTTCGTCTGCCAGTACATCGGGTTCGTAAATCTCCAGATAATTGACATGCTGACCGACCTTGTTCAGCTCCATCCCTTTAGCGATTGATTTTCTCAAAGCGAGCGGGGGATCCCCCTCAGCGCCCATCCCTGCGCTGCAGGTTCCGAGTTCGGCAGCGCAACGCATTTCAAGACCGGTGATAATACGCCCGCTGTAACTCATCACAAAACTGGTTTCAGGTTGCTGGTTCTTCGGGCCTGCATGGAGATCGTGGTTCTCAAGTGAGAACCGGCGTCCCAGGAGACTTATTGCCTGGTCGATGATTGTTTGCCTGGTGCGCGCACCCTCACCAGGATGGATTTTACCCTGGTCATTAATATTAAGACCATTCCCCACCGCCAGAGAGATGAACTGATGAGGAAAGTCGGCGGCATAAACCTGGAAGACCTTCTGCCATGCCTCTATATATTTACGCGGCGTATAAGAGTCACTTTGCCACTTCTTAACTTCCCGTGGCAACGTCATCTCTTCAGAAACCGATGTCGGTCCGTCAGCTGCGATCATTCTAAAGGCAGGCGACTTCCCGTACCTGTCGCTCAGTTGTTTCAGGAATGCAACCCAACGTTTAAGGTACACGCTATCCCATGGCATCGGAAGGCTCAGAACTGTGCCTTTGCCAGGTCCATATTGTACTGCGAACAGGTCCGTCTTTACGCCTCCTAGGGCCCAGGCAGGAGCAAAAAAGCCGGGGTAGATGCAGAGTTGTACCCATTTCTTTGACGATTCTGCAGCAGCGAACAGTTCATCCAGCTTCGACCAATCCGGTTTCCCTTGGACCGGCTCGATGTCACTCCAATGGATCTGAAACCCGACGCCACTGATGAAGGGATTCTTCAACGCTTGCTCGTCCAGTGCTCGGTCCTGTTGCGGCGAGTTCTTTACGTGTCTAACTACAACGAGTCCGCTCGGGACAGAGTCATTGGTTAATGCACGCGGCGGCCCGGGTTCTTCCGGGTTGTGCTGTTTTCTGTCCCCCTTGAAGCCGGGTCTGTTCGTTTCCGAGTCCTGGCTTTCAGAAGACCGGGACTCTTCCCCCCGCACCGATTGCCCTGCTCCCTGGAACCGCTCTGAATGTCGTTCTCGCTCGAATAGCGACGCCCCATAACGCAGGACGGGTTGCATTTCGTCTGCCAGTACATCGGGTTCGTAAATCTCCAGATAATTGACATGGTGGCCGCCCTTGTTCAGCTCCATCCCTTTATCGATTGATTTTCTCAAAGCGAGGGGGGGATCGCCCTCAGCGCCCATGTGTTGCGACCGTAGCGTGGCAGAGGTAGACATCATAAACCCGGTGACTACCTGTCCACTATGCTCTATAACGACGCGATCTCCATACGTTTCATTTGCCCTCCCACTATTTAGGCCGTCTGCTTGCAGGGCAAACTGGCTGGGGTACTGGAGTCCCAAACTAACAATCTGCTCCCTGACATAAGCTTTCTGACGCCTGTCGGGAATCGGAAGACCTAAATGCAGCGCCAGCGAAAAATACT
>JBAVHJ010000025.1:0-1544 GCA_049685715.1 Terriglobia bacterium
GTCTTACGCCCCGCAAGCGGGGCTCAGATGATTATTGGGGAACCGGTACCCCACCCTCGCTCCGCAAAGAACGGGGAGCTTCAGGTGGGGTTACACTCTGGCTGCCCTACGGGCCTAGGCGCGCAGCTCCCACCACGGCGTCTTCGACAGGTGGGGCTTCCTAGAATCTGACTGCCCTTCGGGCCTGGGCGCGGCGGCATCCTCACCTTTTCAATTCAAATCTTATTGAAGGTATTGTCCCATGATCCATTGGGTGGAAGGATTGAGGAATTCCAGGCCATGCCAGTAAAGCCCATCGTTCTCTTCTTCGTCATTCCAGACCACGCGGGCCGAGGTACTGAGGTGAGCCTCGCCCTTAAGAGTCGGGTCCGTCCTGCGAATCTCAACCCGCTCGCGCGCACTGACGCGGATGGGCAGCGAAACCAGCGCACCCAATCGGCTGACATCCTCCAACTCTGAAGCGATCTCTGCCTCCTGATCTTCGGTGCTGCTGACCCGGATGACCACAGGGATTCTTGTTTTTACGCGCGGACTTTTCCGCCGCTCGCCCAGCGGCATTCTCAGCACGCGATCAATGACACTGGACACTTGCTCCGGCGAAAAGGATTTCTCGATACAGTCAGCCACCCCCATTTCCTGAAGCAGCTTCCGGAATTCAGGATCGGGGTTCTCGCAGACCAGGAGGATGGGGATCACACGCGTTTGGTCGATCATTTTGAAAACCTTCGAAAGTTTGACGTCGCCGATACCCGGCATCCGGGCGTCCAGAAGAATGCACGTCGGTCGATATAGAACGGCCTTATTGATTGCTTCCACGCCGGACTGCGCGGTCAGGATTTCAAACTCTGTACCCAGGGCCCGGGCAACCCAATCATTCACTTGAGGCTCGGCCCCGATCATCAACAACCGCTTCCTCGCCATGGTCATTCCTTTTCGTCCGGGTTTCAAAAGTTCTGTGGACCCCGGCTCAGGAGACTCTCTTCCCTTGTCCGATCCACTGACTGCGCAGGATCACTCCGAAGGCGACTCCCCCCGCCCGGTGATGAATCACTGCTCCCTCGTCCAAGCGGCCGCAGGCTCGATGAATTCAAATCCATGACAGTTGGGGCCGATGACTTCGTCATCATCGTTCCACACCACGCGGGCTCGAGCATGAAGAGCGGCCCGGGTGGACACGGCCGCTTCGGGCTGACAGATCTCAACTTGCTGGCCGACCGGGATTCGAACCGGCAACCGCATCAACGCGCCGTGGCGGCTCACGTCCACGGTCTCCGCACTCACTTCAAACCGGCGGTCGAAGGAGTCTTTGCTGCGAATCACCATCGGAATCTTTATACTCACGCGTGCGGTTCTCCGGCGCTCCAGCGTGGCGGCTTCCAAGGCGAGCTGAACCGACTTGGAGATTTGTTCCACCGAAAAAGGTGACTCGAGATAATCCAGAGCCCCGATTTCCTTGGCGATTCCCCAAACCGTCTCACGGGGTTTTCCGCCCATCAGCAGGATGGGGATCCGCTTGGTCTGAGAGATGGATTTCAGGATTTCAC
>JBAVHJ010000026.1:0-1609 GCA_049685715.1 Terriglobia bacterium
GTCTTATTCCAATCCATGGGTCAGCTGCTTTGGCCCGTTCACTTCTCCCCAGATTACTATTACAATCAAATTCCACTGATCTCGAACTGGAGGAGCGTAGCGGGCCTTGGGGTCGTAGGTTTATGCGCCATTCTGCTTGGAACGCTTGCGTGGACCTACCGACATTCAAAAGATGCCTTCTTCGGTTTGAGTTTTTTTCTGATTACCTACTCCATTGTAAGTAACCTTATTGTGCTTACCGGTACGATTCGTGCCGATCGTCTGCTCTATATGCCTTCGCTCGGAGTTTTCCTTCTGGCTGGGGTGGCCATCAGCCGGATGAAAAGTTCATTTCACAAAGCCTCGATTTACAACACCTCCCGCGGAGTCTTCGCGCTCCTGCTGGTAGTACTTGCTGTCAGAACTGCAATGCAAAACGGTGAATGGGTTGATGGACTCTCGCTCTGGACTCAAGCTGTTCGCATCTCGCCGAATAGTTCAACGGCACACAAAGCCCTGGGTGTCGAGTACTATGAGCGGGGTCGATTTAGCGCTGCACTTGAGCAATACCAAATTGCAGAGTCCATTTACCCGGATGATGCGGACCTGTCCAATGACATGGGAACCCTACTCTTGCGCCAAGGGCAAACTGAAGAAGCGATTTCCTATCTACGCCGTGCCGTCAGCAAAGTCCCCCAACCGATCGCTCGCTATAATCTGGCGCTGGCTCTCCGAGCTCAGGGAAATTATAAGGAGGCGAAGTTGCAAGAAGATGCCATCATTGAATATTACGACGCTTTGATTCAGAAGGAGCCCTCGAACCCAAACCATCATTACTTCAAAGCCAACGCTCTTTACTCCCAGGGGAACCTCGTCGAAGCACTCGCTGAATATAGACTTGCTCTTCAAATCGATCCGAATTACCTCATGGCAAAAATAAGCATCGATGCTCTTTCACGAAGGACAAACACACTCCAACAGCCGCAATAAACGCTCGTCCAGGGACACAAGGCCATTGGAGCTTCCCTGTCGTTTCAAACCTTAGGGCTGAAGGAGGTATTCTCTCCCGGACTGTTTTAAGCAGACGATTGAAACTGACAAGAGACTGCAAGACTCACGAAGAGGTGCCTCAAATGGGGTTGACTGGGCAGCACTTTTGGAAAGAAGTGAGGAACAAAAAGGTGAAGCAAATACAATTGAGAGGAGCACAATTCAGTTGCTCTGCACGTCGGATGGTTCTTCGGTTTTAGCAAGGGCCGGGGCACAAGCTTCCGAGTTTCGCCCTTCTCCCCGTGCTGGTTCCGGCACTCTCCATCCGTCGAGAACACCTGCTCTACGAATGATCGGATAGCTGACCAGGGCCGATAACAATACCCATGTCATCGTGACTCCAAATAGGATGAGGAGAAAGCGTTTACGAATTAGCAAGGCGACCCCGGCGAATCCGACTCCAAGGAACAGAGCGAATATTGGTGTCACCATCGCCCGGCCCACAGCAATAAACCAACTCGTGAAAAGGATAAGGGAGGACACGAAAAGCAAAGGCGCGAGGGTCATTTGTGCGGCATGAGCAAGAAAAATCCAGCGGGCGGGACTGCGCATTTGGCCGGCTTTCGGGAACACACGAAAG
>JBAVHJ010000027.1:0-2564 GCA_049685715.1 Terriglobia bacterium
GTTGACACGACGAGCGGGGCCGGGTACCAGGTACTCATATCTGGTGGAGGGAACAGTGAGGCTGTCAGCGTAGTTACTGCAGCGGGTGGATGCACCTCGGGAGCGGCGTCGGGGACGATTACTTTTACTCCTTTTCATTCTTATGGGACTGGATACACAATCGGTTCGGCCTCTTCTGGCATTCAAGAGACGATCAATGCCGCCTGTGGGGCTGGGACAACGACCCACCCGAATGGCCAGTGCAACGTAACCATTCCGGCGAACGGTGGTCCTAACAATCTATCCGGGCCGACGTCCGATCATCCGCTGAACAATTATCTTGTGTACGGAACGATTTACTTTCATTCCGTACAATCAATCCTGAACGGCTACGGTGTATCGCTGAACTGTTTGGGGCGAGGGCCATGCCTGCAGCTCGGCGACTTGGTGGATGCCAATCATTACGCCGACCTGACCGTGAAGGGGATTCACTTCCGCACGCCTGTGGTATCCACAGGAGACCCAGCTTATGCGGGCTCGGCGATTACCAGCACGGTGGTCGCTAGTTCGGTGGCCACGATTACGACGTCTGCGGCGCATGGATTCTATCCCGGTGATATCGTCGTACAGCAATTTACCGACGACGCTTCATACTGGGGTGATGCAATCATCACCACAGTTCCGACTTCGACGACCTACACCTACTCGCACACCGGTGGCGGATCCATTGCATCTCAGACGACCCCCGGCGTGACGGCACTAGCCTATGAAGCCGTGCTGGACAACGCCAATAACAGCCATTTCATTGACGTGTCCGAAGACGGGTACTACGCAGAGTCGCGGCGCTTCAACAACTTCTTCGACATGTGGGACGATGAGAACGCAGTCATTGACCACTTCAATAACAACGCGATCTCACTGAATGGAAACGCGAACTGGAACGGATCGTTCGTGTTTTCGGGCGGGGCGGCTAACGTCGGGCATCAGCTCGCCCCCGTGATTACGATCCGCGATTCCAATTTCACCGCGAACACTTCCAGTTGCGTGACCGACTACAACTCGAATGGGCTCTACTTCGAGAACAGCGTCTGCCAGGCAGCGGGATTATGGCAGGTTTACGCTTCCAACAGTACGGGGAACTACCAGGGCGCATACCTCAAAGACATCTACACGGAGGGCACCGTTGCAATGAATCCGGCATCTGGGGCGAGAACGCCATTTCCCGGTCTCGGCATCGCCGGCCTCATCGCCGGACCATCGACTTCAGCCGCAAGTTTCAAAGTCGACAGCAGCGGCTCTACCGGCTTGACAGGAGGTTTTGCGACGGGAGGCTCGGGATCAACGCACTACTCCTATTTCATTGTGGTCAACGATGTAACTAGCGGCGGACAGACCTCTCCCATGCAAGTGCTGAATTGGTCATCGACGGGAAGCGATTCCATTCCGGTCAGTTGGCCGAGGGTAGCACACGGAAGAGACACCATCACGTATGACGTGATCCGCATGACGACTCCGAGTGTCGCGGGGGATGCCTTTCCCTATATCGGTGGATGTCCAGGGGGCTCCGGTGGAACGTGCGGTTCGGTGGCGACTGCCCTTTCGCAGGCGACCGCCTGCACGGGAAACGGCGGCTTGACGTGTCAATTCGTCGATATGGGGTCGTCCGCGACTTCGGCTTACACGGTCAAAGCTGGTGGCTCCATACAGCTCAATTTTTGGCCAGGTGCGATTGTGACAGCGGGTAATACGATAGATGTAGACAGAGAACCGTTTAACTTAGTTGTGGTCGGAATCCCTACGGGTACACCCGCACTGGTCGGGAAAGCCTGTAGCCGAGGTGGAGTGGCATCGTCTGGCGGCTACACCGCCTGCTTGTCTAACCCAGCTTTTTCAGGCGCTGCTAATGGAACAGCAACGCTGTTGTACGATGGCGCCCAGCAGACAATGTCCAAGGGCCGATTGAACCTTTTTACGCCTCAAGGTTACTTGGTCAATTCCCACCATTTCATCACCTTGCTCGATTCGCAGCCCGGCTTGACGCAATCGACGATAGGATATCGCCCACCCGCCAGCGCAAACGATACTTGGATTGGCACAGACATTGGGACAAACAAGGCTATCACGTTGGGACAACTCAGCTTCGGCGCTCCCGTAGCCATCAGCAGTTACATCAACAATACCGGCGACGGTACGAGTTGGTTGGAGCGGTTGACGTCGTCCTTGAAGGAATTCAACGTCAACGTGAAGTTTGACCAGAGCGTTACGCTTGCCGGGCTGTCGAATGGCTGCCTCAATGTCGCGTCAGGGGTGATTGGATCGACGGGAAGCCCCTGCGGGACTGGCGGTGGAGGGGCTGTTAGTTCGGTATTTGGGCGCGCGGGGACGGTTGTAGCGGCAAGTGGCGACTATACGGTATCTCAAGTAACAGGGGCGGCGGCGGATGCGTCAGTGGTTCATAACACAGGCACGGAAACGATTGCTGGGACGAAGACATTCACAAGCAACGTCACGGTGAGCGGGAACTTGGTATTGCCGCAGGGGAGTGCTTATGTCCCCGCGAGTGGCGGCATTGGTCTGGATACAGC
>JBAVHJ010000028.1:0-10448 GCA_049685715.1 Terriglobia bacterium
TCTTTTTTTTCTGATGGGCACGGAACCTTATCTTGACTTTAATCGCCGGGTTCATCCCCCGGATGGAGAAATTCTCCCCAGTGGTCGAAAACTCTCCATATAATGCGGCTTGAATTCTGAGTCGTTCCTTTGAGCGAGGCTGCAGCGTAATGAATTCCATCCCGGCAACCCTCCTCCCTGCACAAAGTTAAGTCGCCGCCTCAATTCCATCTCTACAAATTTTTACTCTCACTGCTTTTTGCACAAGCCTGGTCGAACAGTTGCAAGATCTCTATGTGGGTGCCATTGGGTGTGACATCCGGTCCAAGTCATGGACTAGAGAGGACCCGTTAAAAAGGGGGCATCCATCAGCCGACAACCAGACTCTTCCCCTTCGGTCAAGGACGCTGATGAATGCCTCCAGATTCTACAGACTGTTTAACCACAAGGGGAAGCAGGTAGGAGAAAATGTCATCCACGTTGAGAAAATTCATCCCCGAAGTTGATCGAACCCCGATGGGTAAAACGACGGCCCAGGAAGTGGTCATCGAAGTGTACGGAGGTCTATGCGCATCGTGTGAGGAGGGTCCCAACTGTACTTATCCGAGAGACTTCGACCACCCTCCGATCCTCTGTGAGCAGTATGTGCCCTACCCACCCGCTCAGGCGAAAGTCAGTGCTGTCGACACTTCCAAGTCTGACCTTCTGCGGTCGAACCGAGTGGTGACCGGACGGGCCGACGCCAGCAAGTATCCCGGGCTTTGCGCCAGCTGTGACAAGCAAACAGGCTGCACCTATCCAAAGCCCGAAGGAGGGGTTTGGCACTGCGTGGAGTATCGATAAGCGCCGTGATCTCTCCGCTTGGAATCAAGCGCAGAGCACCACCGGACAAGAGCAGCTATGAGGACAGAAAACATCTCAAGTGTCATTGAAATAAGCGTTTCCGGCATTATCGAAAAACACGCGGGCGACCGGGGCGGGCTGATCTCCATCCTTCAGGAGATTCAATCCCGCTATGGCTATCTTCCCGCCGAATCGCTGAAGGCGGTTGCAGCACAGACGGGCCGTTCTCTTGTGGATATTTACGGTGTGGCCACGTTCTATCGTTCCTTTAGCCTGAAGCCGCGTGGAAAACATGTGACGTCGGTCTGTCAGGGGACCGCATGCCACGTTCGAGGGGGGGCCGCGGTGGGCGAGAAATTCCAACAGGAACTCGGAGTTCCCGCAGGCGATACTACATCCGACCGCGAATTCACACTCGAGACCGTCAATTGCCTGGGCGCCTGTGCCCTGGGGCCGATTGTCGTGGTGGATGGCCACTACTTTTCGAATGTGAGTCCCGTGCGGGTACGGGAGATTGTGGAAAAGGCGAGAGCGGGCCTTGACAACGTGGAGGTCTTCCGCGACCAGCGGATCTTCGCCGTCGAGGTGAGCTGTCCCCGTTGCAACCACAGCTTGATGGACTCAGACCATCCCGTGGATGGCTATTCTTCAATCCGCGTGACCGCTTCCTTCGGAGACGAGCACGGGTGGCTGCGTTTGTCCTGCCTGTACGGAAGTTACACCGTCGAATCGGAATTCAAGATCCCGCCGGACACTGTGGTCAATTTTTTCTGCCCCCATTGTCACACCGAGCTGACAGGTGCTTCGAGCTGCCCCGAGTGCGAGGCCCCCATGGTCCCGATGATCGTTCGCGGAGGGGGTATTGTCCAAATCTGCTCCCGACGTGGTTGCAAGGGGCACATTCTCGATATGGGAGGCAGCCTCCTTTTGTGAAGTCCGGAGAAATCCGGGCATGAGGGCGCGCGAGGCGAGAGGGCAGGCAAACAGGAAACGTTCATGGAGAAACTAAGATCGATTGATGATTTCAAGGCACTGCAACGCCGCATTGAGTCCGATGTCAATCCGAATATTCCCACCCTGGTGATTTCGGCGGGCACCTGCGGGCAGGCCAGCGGCGCGAATGATTTGATTCGCATCTCTAAGCGGGAATTACTTTCCCGAAGATTGACAGAGAAGATCCGCCTGCGCATCACCGGCTGCCAGGGATTCTGCCAGATGGAGCCTCTCGTCCTGGTCCAGCCGTATGGCACGTTTTATCCCCGCGTCGGCGTGCGGGAGATGAGTCGCATCGTCGAGGCGGTAGCGACAGGGAAAGTGCTTCAGGATCTGCTCTACGTGGACCCCGAAACCGGCGCGATCATTGAAAGGCAGGATGACATTCCATTCTTCGCCCGGCAGACGCGAACCATCCTCCATGGCAACGAGGAGGTCGATCCGATTCGCATTTATGATTACCTTGAAAACGGCGGCTATTCCGCGCTGATGCTTGTGCTGTCCCGGCAAGACCCCTCCTGGGCCATCGGGCAAGTCAAGGCATCGGGCCTTCGCGGCCGCGGAGGCGCCGGCTTCCCCACCGGTCAGAAATGGCAGATGCTGGCGGACCAGCGGAACGGGCGTGGAAAATTCCTTGTGTGCAACGGCGACGAGGGCGATCCCGGCGCTTACATGGACCGTAGTGTGCTCGAAGGCAATCCCCACAGTATCATTGAAGGGATGCTGATTGGCGCCTATGCCACGGGAGCCACGTCAGGCGTCATTTACGTGCGCAACGAATACCCGCTCGCCGTCAAGCACCTTGTCATCGCTCTCCGGCAGGCAAACGAACTCGGTTTGCTCGGGAAAAATATCCTGGGAACTGGATTCTCGTTTGAGATCCAGATGGTCAAGGGGGCCGGAGCATTTGTGTGCGGCGAAGAGACCGCCCTCATTCGATCCATCGAGGGAAAAATCGGAGAACCACGCCAGCGCCCCCCCTATCCTGTGCAGAAAGGGATCGACGGGAAGCCAACCGCCATCAATAACGTTGAGACATGGGCGAACATCCCCGCCATCTTCATTCAGGGTGCGGGCGAGTTCGCCAGGATTGGCACCCCCCAGAACACCGGAACAAAAATCTTCAGCCTGGTCGGAAAGGTCCGAAATACCGGGTTGGTAGAAGTCCCCATGGGCATCACCATCAATGAGATCGTCAATACCATTGGGGGTGGTCCCGCGGGCCCGGCCAGAATCAAGGCGGTTCAAACCGGCGGGCCGTCCGGCGGTTGCATTCCCGCCAGGATGTTTGATCTCCCGATCGACTACCAAAACCTGGCCCAGGCCGGGTCGATCATGGGATCCGGCGGAATGATCGTCATGGATGAAAACACCTGCATGGTGGATGTCGCCAAGTATTTCATGAATTTTCTCAAGGACGAGTCCTGTGGCAAGTGTTTTACCTGTCGAAAAGGCACGCAGCGTATGTGGGAGATCCTCGACGATATCACCCGGGGGAAAGGAACGCCATCGGAGCTCGAGCTGTTGCAAGAATTGGCAACGGTGGTGAAGGACACCACCCTGTGCGGACTGGGACAGACTGCTGCCAATCCGGTCTTGAGTACCCTGCGGTATTTCCGGCAGGAGTACGAACGCCATATCCGCGATAAACGATGCGAAGCCTTTGTCTGTAAAGACCTGGTCGGCGCCCCGTGCCAGTCCGCCTGTCCCCTGGGAACAGAGGCGTGGCGATACGTGGCGCATCTTGCTCACGGCGAGTATGAGGAGGCCTACCGAGTCATTCGAGAAACCAATCCATTCCCCTCGGTGTGTGCGAGAGTGTGCGATCACAAGTGCGAGTCGAGATGTCGCCTCGGCACCAGCGGGGATCGTCCGGTGGCCATCCGCGCGCTCAAACGGTTTATCACCGACCGTATGGATCCCTCGACCTACAAGCCCAAACGGACCTTTTCCGTCTTGCCGGATTCCCCCTCGGTGGCCGTGGTGGGCTCCGGCCCGGCCGGACTCACCGCCGCACACTACCTTTCCCTCGACGGTTACAGGGTAACAGTCTTCGAGGCGGATGGAGAGCCGGGCGGAATGCT
Organism: Terriglobia bacterium; assembly: GCA_049685715.1. GTDB lineage: Bacteria > Acidobacteriota > Terriglobia > JAIQFV01 > JAIQFV01 > JAIQFV01. Next base: position 3,900 of record JBAVHJ010000028.1, read on the forward strand.
TACGAGCGGCATCCCGGCCTATCGGCTGCGTCGTGATGTGCTGAAACGTGAGATTGAGTCTCTACTCGATAAGAACATCACGCTAAAGTGCAACGCCGCCCTGGGTCGCGACTTCACAGTCGACACCTTGTTTGAGCAAGGTTACAAGGCGGTCTTCCTGGCCTTGGGCGCCCATAAGAGCCGGAGATTGAATATCGAGGGAGAGAATCTCGACGGTGTCTATCCAGCCATCCAGTTCCTCAAGGCGTTTAACCTGCAAGGGAAGAAGCTGGCCAAAGGAAACGTGGGCATTGTGGGGGGCGGCAACTCTGCAGTGGATGCGGCCCGCGTAGCCTTAAGACAGGAAGGTGTTGACAGCGTCACCCTCTTCTATCGCCGCCTGCGGCGCGACATGCCCGCCTTGAAGGAAGAAGTCGACCTGGCGATCGAGGAGGGGATCCAATTGGAGACCCTGGTCTCTCCGGTCAAGATTGAGTGCAAGGAGGGCCGTTTGACCGGTATTCAATGTGTTCGGAATGAGCTGGGCGCAAGGGATGCCAGCGGCCGCCGTTATCCCAATCCGATCCGTGGCACAGAGTTTTTGCGCTTACTGGATACCTTGATCATCACCATCGGGGATGAACCCGACATTGATTACATTACCTCCATGGGTATCGAGATCAACGAGCGAGGAACCGTATGGACCGATCCGGACACTCTGGCAACGGGACGGGCAGGTGTATTTGCTGGTGGCGATGTAGTGACCGGACCGAACACGGTTGTGGATGCGATCGCTGCAGGAAAGAAGGCTGCCGTGATGATCGGCCGCTATCTCCGAGGCGAAGAAATGAAACCGCCTGAGTCCGTGCGGGTACCTCAAGTTTACGTGGCGCCTTGCGGAATCTCAGAGGAAGAACTTGCCGTAATCCGGCGCGCTGAGCCCCCTGCCCTTCCTCTTGAACGGCGCAAGCAAAGCTTCTCCGAAGTGGAACTGCCACTGCTGGAAGAAGACGCCCGGCGCGAGGCCAAACGGTGCCTTCGGTGTGATCTGGAATTCACCGAGCCCAGGGCGAGTGAGCCGGAGTTCGCCATGGCAGGAGTGAAAACCGTATGATTGAGCTGAGCATTAATGGATTGAAGCTGTCAGTCGAGAAGGGCACGACGCTCCTCGAGGCGGCCCGGTTTCTTGGCTTCCCGATCCCGACTCTCTGCCACATGGACGGGCTGACGCCTTATGGCGCCTGCCGCCTGTGCGTGGTGGAGATTGGTGAGAACTCAAAGGCAAGACTCGTGACGTCCTGCACCTATCCGGCTGAAGAGGGGCTCAAAGTACGTACCGCCTCCTCGCGAGTCATGAGGGCCCGCAAAATGATCCTGGAACTTCTGCTGGCGTCTTGCCCGCAGTCGAAGACCATCCAGGATCTGGCCGCTGCTTACGAAGTCCGCCAGCAACGGTTCAAACAGGAATATGAGACCTGTATCCTGTGCGGCCTGTGCGTCCGGATGTGCGAAGAACAGATGATGGCAAAGGCCATCGGTTTTCGTGGACGGGGTGAGCATCGAAGCATTGGAACACCGTTCGATGTTCAATCCGAGGTCTGCCGGCTTTGCGGCGGCTGCATGTATGTCTGCCCCGCCTGCCAACTGCGGTGTACCTACACGGAGCCGGAAAAAGCCATCTGTGGGGGCTGTGCCAACCTCAGCCCGCCCTGCCTGGAAAAGGAACAGTTTGACGACATGATGTGCTACATGAAGCCTTGTGTGGCATGCGAAATCAGAAAAGATTGAGAAGACCAAAGGAGAGCAGCACTATGTCACTTTCAAAAATCAACGCCTCAGCCGCTACGCTGACCAAGAACCGGACCGAGGGCTCAATTGTTCCCACCTCCGGTATGTGTGTGACCTGCGTGGATGGCTGCATCGGAATGTGCGAGATCGGCAAGTCGGCTTATCGCGGCCACGAGGTGAGTTATCCTCAGCCTTTTGGAGTGATCACCACGGCGGGAGAGAAAACCTATCCGGTGGACTACTCTCACTTCAACATCATGGGCACCGCAGCCGGCGCGCACGGCATCGAGGCCGATAGCGACAAGGCCATCTTTCCCAAGGTGAACCTCGAAGTGGCCATTGGCCATGACAAGAGAATCAAGTTCCATCTCCCCTGGATCATCCCCGGGATCGGCTCGACCAACATCGCCAAAAATAACTGGGAGGGGCTCGCCATCGGCTCGGCGCTGGCCGGGACCGGGCTGACCATCGGTGAAAATGTGGCCGGGATGGATCCGGAAGCCCAGTTCAAGGATGGGAGGGTCGTCGACACGGTCGACTTGAAGCGCCGCGTGAGGCTCTACAAGGATTTCCAGCGCAATGGCTATGGCGCCATCATTGTTCAGTCCAACATCGAAGACACTCGCCTGGGGGTCCATGAATACGCCATCGAGAAACTGGGGGTGGAATGCGTTGAGATGAAATGGGGGCAAGGGGCCAAGGATATCGGGGGGGAAGTCAAAGTCAATAATCTGAAAAAAGCCCAGATCCTTTATGACCGCGGCTACATCGTGCTCCCCAATCCGACCGATCCCGTCGTCATCCAGGCTTTTGAACGCGGCGCCTTCAAGGAATTTGAGCGCCACTCCCGCGTCGGCATGGTCACCGAGGAGTCTTTTGCGGGAAGGGTTGAGCAGCTCCGTCAGGCGGGCGCCAAATATGTTTTCTTGAAGACCGGGGCCTATCGCCCCATCGATCTGGCCCGTGCCATCGTGTATGCCTCCAAGTACAAGATTGACCTCCTCACCGTCGATGGCGCCGGCGGTGGCACAGGGATGAGCCCCTGGCGGATGATGAACGAATGGGGCATTCCCCCCGTGGAATTGCATTCCCTGCTGTACCAGTACGCCAAGCGGCTCGCTGATGAAGGCCGATACGTTCCCGCGCTCGCGGTTGCCGGGGGATTCACGTTCGAAGATCAAATCTTCAAGGGGCTGGCCATGGGCGCCCCCTTCGTCAAGCTTGTTGGGATGGCCCGCGCCCCCATCGCCGCCGCCATGGTCGGCAAAACCATCGGCCGCGCCATCGAAGAGAACCAGTTGCCGGTGTACGTGGAGCGCTTTGGAGATACGCGAGACGAAATCTTCGTCACGGCCACCGCACTGCGCCAGGAATTGGGCGATGCAGTCTTTGAAACATTGCCCACCGGTGCTCTTGGACTTTATACCTACTACGAGCGATTGGCCCAGGGGCTGCGGCAACTGATGGCCGGAAGCCGGAAGTTTTCCACGGAATATTTAACGCGGGATGACCTTGCCGCCCTGACTCCCGAGGCTGCCGCAATCAGCGGCATCCGCTATGTCATGGACGTCGATAAGGAACAGGTCGAGGAGATTTTTAAAGCCTATTGAGAATGATTAAATATAGTGACCTCTGCGAATGATTTCGGTGGTGATGGGCGGCTCTGCCGCTCAATATTGCGGTAAGCCTCCGGCTTGCCGTGGTGAACCTTCTTCCTCCTTTTTCCTTAGACCGCTGGAGCCCGCCGCCAGTGGCGGCCGGCTCCAGCCTCGGATTAGGGGGATGGTAGAGTCTGCACGTGCCGGAAAAGCGGAGCTTTTCCGCAATAATGAGCGGCAGAGCCGCAAGTCTCAGGCATTTCATATTTCCGACTTTTTCCTGTCACTATATTCTCTCATCCTCAGTAGGATGTAACATCCTTGAAGGCACTCCCCCTACGACCGAGTGAAGTGCCTTTTCTGTTTCGATATGGTGCTGTACAACGAAATTACACTGCTCTGGAAAGATGGGAGTGGACCCTCAATTGTGGTACGAGTGGAAAAGGTCCTGAGCTGGCTGATTGCAGCAGCTTGGTTGCTAGTGAATTCATACAGACTGCAAATCACCTCATTCTTGTCACCCATTCATCCCACCTTTCCTGTCAACTCTCCACGCAAAACTGTCACCGCCTGCCCGCCGAGATGGACGCGATCACCGTCGACGCGGACTCGCACTACGCCGCCACGGGCAGAGGCCTGGTAGGCCAGCATTTCCTTCTTCTTTAATCGATTCGACCAAAAAGGCCCGAGACAGCAGTGTGCTGAACCGGTGACCGGGTCTTCATTGATGCCGGCCGCGGGAGCAAAAAACCGGGAGACAAAATCAAACTGGGGCGAATCAGACCGGCTGGTCACAATGACGCCCCGGACCGGAAGGGTTCCAAGTTGCGTAAAATTTGGCTTGAGGCCCCGGAGTGCCGACTCCGAATCAAGCTCGACGAGATAGTCAAACTGGTTTCTCCCCACGTACTTCGGAACAACACCGAGGGCTTCTCGAAGACCTGCGGGAGTCTCCGCCGGCTCCTCCGCCTTAGCAGGAAAATCAAGCTCAATCCACTCCCCAGCGCGATCAGCAGTTAACAATCCGCTCCGTGTGTGAAAGCGGGCCTGCACACCCTGGGGGAGATGGCCGTCCTCCCACAAAACATGAGCACTCGCCACGGTGGCGTGTCCGCAGAGATCCACTTCCATGGCTGGAGTGAACCACCGTAGATCGAACCCGTCTTCTCTTTTCCATAGGAATGCGGTCTCGGAAAGATTCATCTCGCGGGCCACATCCTGCAACCAGCGGTCGTCCCGCCGTTCGGAAAGGACACACACGGCCGCAGGGTTTCCAGCAAAAGGTTTGTCGGTGAATGCATCGACTTGAACAATTCTAATCCCCATAAGGTCCTCCCTCATTTTGACAGAGGATTGTCCAAAGATTGTTAACCATGTCGAGAGCAGTTTGGTCACTGCTTACAATGAAAGCAAAGTTTTTACCCCGTCTCTTCCGTGTCGTCCGCGTTCGTCCGTGTCCTCTACGACCGGATCATCGTCAGTACCATCTTAAATGGCTTCATTGCCTTCAAGGCATGAGGTTGATCTGCCGGCATCAAAATCATATCTCCGGACTTCAAGACGTGAGGTTTCCCGGAAATCGTGACCTCTGATTCTCCTTCCAGGACATATACCAGGGCATCAAAGGGTGCCGTGTGTTCGCTCAGCGCCTGACCCTCATCAAAAGCGAACAGCGTGACATTCCCCTTTTCCTTCTTGACGATTTGCCGGCTCACGATGGAACCCGGCTGATAATTTACCAAATTCATCAGGTTTAAAGGCGTCGACTCCACGGCGTTGTCTGTCATAGCTTCCTTCCACGAGAAAAATTGACTCGTCGAATTTCTATTGATTTCGATTTTGGGCTCTTTGAACCAAACCCTCCACGCTGGCCTGAAACATCCGCTGCCACCGCTTCGCCACGAACGGCCGGATCAATCCTATCTTCTTGCCCTGGAACACTTCGGTGTTACCAACTCGTGTCCTTCCATCCGGCAATCTCTCAAAGAACCAAATGTGGCACGACTTAATCCCATTTTCATCCTTTGACCACATGGCGCGTCTCCCTTTGGTGACGGGTCCAATCTCCTCGAGGGAGACGACCTCGCCGACGGGAAAACCTAAATTGAGTTTCTGCTCAAATTTCGCGCCAGTTTTCCATTCCGCCTCGGTGACCCAACGCGCGGAGACATGGAGGGGGCGTGACCATGCCGGCCATTCTTCCAGTCGGCTCCACGTGGCCCACAACACCGGAGCTGGAATCGCTGCCTCCTTCTCCGCCGACACGATCAACGTGTCCCAACCGGGTGTCGTGAGTCCGACCTTCTCCAGAGCCATCCGAACATTGGGATCGCTCGCGGCCATCGACAGCATTTGATGATTTGCAAAGTAAAGATCAATGCCAAAGACCACTGCGCCCAAAAGGATGATTACAACCAGAATGAATAAAATAGTTCTCATCAGTGACTCAAACCCTCTCCCTTCTCAAAAGCCCGGTCTTGAGACATTGCATCCGTGAGGTCCGATTCCAGGGATCTCCTCCGGGTGACGACGATGACTCTGTCATTTCAAAGATTGTAGCAGATTTGAAGGGATTCCTGCTTCCAGATTGGGACGCTACCCGGCAGGTGCCCCTCTGAGATGTGAGGATCAACGGTGAGTTTACCTTTCAAAGACACAAGGCATCGGTGATAAGATACCTCGGACCGTCCTTAAGGCTCGATGAACATCGGAACATAGCCCTGGTAATGGACGCCTGCACCGACGCTCTTCCACTTGCGACCAATCCCATCAAGAGGACAAAAATGAAGCTAACTGTATTCGTTTTTCTCGTTCTCCTTTTTTCTATTCCCGGACTCGTGTTTTCTCAGGAACCAGCTGCATCCCACAAACTCTCTGCCCCGCAGGAGACAACCAGGATAAAAGAAAGCCCCGCACTCCCGCCGGCCCCGCCGCTGCTCTCTTCGGCCCTGTGCGGCAAGGGAGTTTATCTTTTCACCATGAACGGGCAGCCGGTGGGGCGTGAGTCGTTCGAGGTACGCTGTCCTGCGGAGGGCGGTTTTTCCGTCAGTGGACACACGGACCTGAAGGTTCCCGGCGCCACCGTCGATCTCAACACGACGCTGGAGTTAGATCAGTTGGCAATCCCTTCGAAATTCACCGCCAAAGGAACGGTGGCCGGCACCGCTACCGATCAGGTTCTCCT